>DASUBK010000060.1:0-7155 GCA_035763305.1 Terriglobales bacterium
CTGAAGGTGAGGAAGTGAAGATGTTTCGCGCCATAATAGCCCTTGAGCCCGAGCGGCATGGTGCCACTCTATTCCTTGGGGGCGACCGGAAGGCGAAGGAAGAGATGCCGGCGTGCCAGTCGCGGTTCCTGTTTCAGGACGAGGACCGGGAGGCCGAGGACCGCGGTACCCACCCTGCGAAAACCGCGCAGGGTTGATTGGATAAGAGCGAAGGCTCCGACTGTACCCTAGCAGCGTCTTGGATTCGAGAGTCAAAGACGGCTGGGGAAGAAGGAGCCTTCGATGATGATTGTAGGCTGTGATTTTCATCCCAGTTGGGAACAAGTTTGCTGGGTGGATACAGAAACCGGGGAGAGCGGCGAACGCAAGCTGGTCCATGCCGCGGGCGAGGCGCAGCAGTTCTACCGCGAGTTGGCGGCGCCGGCGCTGATCGGGCTGGAGGCGACGGGCAACTGTCATTGGCTGCAGGATCTGCTTACGGATCTGGGGCACGAGGTGTGGATCGGGGATGCGGCGCAGCTTGGGCATCATCCCAGACGCGCTAAGAGGTAAAAGCTAACAGCTAAGAGCTTCTGCCGTGCTAGCATTCGCCCCGGTGCTGTCATGAAAAAAATTTTGATCATCGTCGGCTGTGTTGTGGGCGTGGTGGTCATCGCGGCTGCTTGCCTGCCCTTCTTAATCAACGCCGATTCCTTTCGTCCGCGGGTCGAAAGCGAGATGCGCAGCGCGCTCGGACGGCAGGTCAGCATCGGCCACATGGAACTGGCTTTGCTCTCCGGCGGCCTGAAGGCCAACGACATCTCCATTGCGGACGATCCCGCCTTCAGCCGCTCGCCCTTCCTGCAAGCCAAGTCGCTGCAGGTGAGCGTGGACCTTCCCGCGCTGATCTTCTCCCGCCAGTTGTCGGTGCGCGGCTTCACCCTCGACCAGCCGCAGGTCACGCTGCTGCATACCGCGGCGGGAAAATGGAATTTCTCCAGCCTGGGAGCATCGCAGACAAAGACGAAATCGGGCGGCAGCCCCGCCGCGTTGTCCGTGGATTCGCTGGAGATCAAGAACGGCCGCCTCGCGGTGGGCAAGGTCGGCGGCAAGCTGCAGACCTACGACGGCGTCAACCTTACCGCGCGCAACGTTTCCTTCGACAAAGCGTTTCCCTTCGCCGTGGACACCAGCACGCCGGGCGGCGGCTCGGTGAAGATCGAGGGTAATGCCGGCCCGGTGAACCACGAAGACGCCTCGGCCACGCCGTTCGACGCCCAGGTCACGACCAAAAACCTCGACCTGGCGTCCACGGGATTTGTGCCCGCCGATTCCGGCCTGCGCGGCAAGGTGGATTACAGCGGCAAGATCCACTCCGACGGCGCGCAGGTGCATTCCCAGGGGGAAGCGACCGCAACCCAGTTGCAACTGGTCAAGGGCGGCGCTCCGTCCAAGCAGCCGGTGAAGATCGATCACGTCGCCGATTACGACCTGAAGAAGCAGACCGGCACCCTCAGTAAGGGCGACGTGCGCACCGGCAACACCGCCGCGCACATGACCGGCAACTTCGATGCCCGCGGCGAGAATGCCGTGCTGCACATGAAGATCAACGGCAAGGACATGCCGATCCAGGACGTCGCCGGCCTGCTGCCCGCGCTGGGCGTCACCCTGCCCGCAGGATCGTCGCTGCAGGGCGGCACCGCGACCGCCGATCTCGACGTGGACGGCCCGGTCGACAAACTGGTCACCGCCGGCACCCTCGATGTCGCCAACGTCAAGCTGGCGGGCTTCAACCTGGGATCGAAGATGTCGGCCATCGCGGCGCTGGCGGGAATTCACGCCACGCCCGACACCAACATCCAGGCCATGAGTTCGAAGCTGCGCATCGCGCCGGAAGGGATTCGCGCCGACTCGCTCACCGTAATCGTGCCCGAGATCGGCACCGTGACCGGCGCCGGCACCATCGCCGCCAACAACGCGCTCAACTTCAAGATGCTGGCCAAGATCAACCAGAGCGCGACCAACGTGATGGGAAATCTGACCCGCATCGCGTCGTTGAACCAGAGCGCCAGTAAGGGAATCCCGTTCCGCATCCAGGGCACGACCAGCAACCCGGTCTTCGTGCCCGATGTCGGCGGCATGCTCGGCAACCAGGTGCAGGCGCCGGTGCAGGGCGTGCAGGGCCTCGGCGGCGTGCTCGGCGGAATCTTCGGCAAGAAGAAAAAGCCGCAGCAGTAGTCGCTCTTCACCTTTGCGTTCCTTTGCGAGCTTTGCGGTGAAATGTTTTACCGCAAAGGACGCAAAGGCACGCAAAGGAAGAACACATCTAAGGGAATTGAATCTCCGCTGTCTGCGGCACGCGGACCGGATAGGTTTTGGTGATGCGGTCGTGCCAGCAGAGCGTGTCCTCGTCGAGCAGAGCCCAGAGCAGCCCCAATCCCAGAGAGAATCCGGCCAGCATCATCGCCAGCGCGCGGAAGCGCCGCCGGCTGCGGGAGACGGCGTAGCCGTCGAAGGTCGCCAGGCCGATGCGCGCCACCTGCATTCCGGGCGTGCCCTCACCGTGCACCAGGAACACATATTCGAAAACCGCCCAGAGCACGCAGGGGAGCGCCGCCAGCAGCGCGATGCCGGCCTTGCCTTCCGGAACCTGCGCCGACAGCCTGGCCGCAATCAGCACGAAAATTCCGCTGGCCAGCAGGATGAGAACCGCATCCACCATCCCGGCAAAGACGCGCTGCTCCATGGCCGCTGGCTGCAGCGGCAACTCGAGATCCTGGCCGCTGGAGTCGTCTTCCGTGGGCGCCAGCGTGATGTCCGACAGCGGCGCTTCCGCTTCCACGCTCTCCGGCGCTTCCAGGATGCGCGGCACATTGAGAATGGGCTCGGCCAGTTCTTCGCTCGACGGCGGCACCACCGGCTGGCGCGGGAACTCGATGATCTTCGCCGGCTCCGGAGCGCGAACGATTTCGGGCGGCGGCGCGGGCGGCGTTTCCGGAATGATCGCCTGCGGTTCCGGCGCTGCCAGGATCGGCGGGATCTCCAAAATTTCCTCCGCTTCGGGCGGTTCGGGGGACGGCGCCGGCGCCGCCTCGTAGGGAATCGCCGCCGGCGTGTCTTCCGGCAGGTACGGATTATCGAAATCGAATTTCAGTGAAGGCTCGGGACGCGGCCGCCCGCGGCGGGTGCGATATCGTTCCAATCGCTCCGCCACTTCTTCCCGCCAGGTCGCGTCGGAAGTCTGCGTGATGGGCTTGGAGCGCGCGGCGCGCACGCGGGCGACTTTCTCCGCCACCCGCGCCGAAACCAGCGTCCAGTCAGGCTCTTCGCCGGCGGCGCGCTCGATGCCGCTGGCCGGACGGTTGAGGCTGGAGGCGAACTGCTCCTCGCTGGAGTCGTACGCTTCAGGATCGATGAGCACCGACACGCGTCCGCGGGAAGATTGTGAGGAAGAGGCCGCGGCCGCGCCGGCGTTGCTCGACGCGACGTAGGAACAGCGGCAGTCGTCACCGCAAAGGGGACAAGACATCGCCGGATTGAAGAAACCAGAGCGGCGGGATGCGCTCGCGCTTTGCTCCGTGGCCGGGCCGCGTGGTACCTTGCCCGAGAACTCCCCAAGCGCGGCTGTTGGCGCCGGAGAAGCTCATGCAAAGGCGATGACTTCCCGCAATGGATTGCTTATCACGGCGCTTCTGCTTTGTCACTTGATTGCCGCGCTGCCGGTAGTTACCAGCCAGTTGCCGCCCAGCGCAAGCGGGACTTCCAGCGGCGGCGAGGAAGTCACCATCGAGGCGCGCCAGCAGGAGAAAGTCGGCGACCTCTATCGCCTGCGCGGCGACGTAGTCATCCACTTTCGCGGCTACATCCTCAGCGCCGACGAAATCACCTACAACGCGGCCACCGGCGAGGCCACCGGCTCGGGGCACATGGTTTTCGACGGCGGCCCCAACGACGAGCACCTCGAAGCCGACCACGCCACCTACAACGTCAAGACCGACAGCGGCAAGTTTTACGACGTCAACGGCACCACCGGTGCGCGCTTCCGCGGCAAGCACGTGGTGTTGACCTCCTCCAATCCCTTCTACTTCACCGGCGACGAGGTGGACAAGGTCGGCCCGGCGCACTTCGTGGTGCTGCACGGGCGGGTCACCACCTGCGAACTTCCCCACCCCAAGTGGACCTTCCAGGCGGAGAAGGTGGTGGTCGATGTCGGCGACGAGGCCAAGCTCTACCACAGCACCTTCCGCATGTTCGGCATCCCGATTTTTTATTTTCCCTACGTGCAGCATCCGGTGGAGCGGCTGGGGCGGCAATCCGGATTCCTGATTCCCTCCATCGGCCAGTCGTCGCGCAAGGGCACCACCCTCGGCGAATCGTTTTACTGGGCCATCAACCGCAGCGCGGACGCCACCTTCGGCGCGGAATATTTCTCCTCTCGCGGCTGGGCGCAGCACATGGATTTCCGCGCCCGCCCGGCGCAGAACTCATTCTTCAACGTGCGCTACTCCGGCGTGCTCGACCGCGGCTTCGGCAATCCCAAGGTGGACCAGGGCGGCGAGGAGGTGCGCGCCACCGGACAGGAAACCCTCGGCCACAACATGCGCGCCGTCGTCGACATCGACTACCTCAGCCGGTACGTCTACCGGCTGGCCTTTTCCGAGACGTTCACCCAGGCCGTCGACTCGGAGGCGCGTTCCAACGCCTTCCTCTCCAAAGAGTGGAACGGCTATTTCTTCAACCTGCTGGCGTCGCGCTACCAGAATTTTCAGAGCATCCAGCGCGGCGACGTGATCACCATTCTGCGCGCCCCCAGCTTCGACGCCACGACCGTGGAGCGGCAGGTGGGACACTCGCGCGTGTTCTGGTCCTACGACGCTGCGGCGCAGGGCGTTTCCCGGCGCCAGCCCGAGTTCGTCACCGGCAACCTGGATGGCCGCTTCGACGTTGCCCCGCGCGTGGCCATGCCGCTGCTGCTGCGCGGCTGGAGCGTGCGGCCGGAATTCAGCGTGCGCAATACCTATTACACCGAACGGCAGACCACGCCGCTCAACGGCCCCGGCGTTCCCATCTCCCAGGGCATCAACCGCCACGATTTCGAGGGCTCGCTGGAACTGCGCCCCCCGGCCCTGTCGCGTATCTTCGACCGCCCGCTGCTCGGCCACAAGCTGAAGCACAGCATCGAGCCGCGCGTGACCTACCGCTTCGTCGGCGGCATCGACAACTTTCCCAACATCCTGCGCTTCGATTGGCGCGATGTCGCCAGCGACACCAACGAGATCGAGTACGCGGTGGTCAACCGCCTGTTCGCGAAGTCGGTCCAGCCCGAGCAGGAATCTTGCGCCGCACCCGACGAGGAAGACTACAGCGCCTTTCCGACGCAGGCTGCGCCGTCGCTGGAGCGCTCGCTGGCCAACACGGGCGGCGCCGGATGCAAGCCCACGCCGGCCGGAGCGCGCCAGGTCGTCACCTGGGAGCTGGCGCAAAAATATTTCCTCGACGACACCTTCGGCGGGGCGCTGATCAATGGCCGGCGCAACGTCTTCACCACCACGGCCGAGTTCAGCGGCATCGCGTTCCTCACCGATCCGCGGCGCTTTTCGCCCATCGTCTCCCGCCTGCGCGTGAACACCGGCCACCAGGTGGACGTGGACTGGGAACTGGACTACGACACCAAGAAGGGCCACATCCAGGCGAGCACGGCGCTGGTGAACTGGAAGCTGGGAGACTTCTTCGTCGCCGGCAGCCATGCTTACCTGCAGGTACCGGGAGAGATTTTTGTGTCCACGCCGTTCGCCGGGCCGAACGTCTTCAACCAGTTTCGCTGGCTGGTGGGCTACGGCAATCCCAACAAGCGCGGCGTGAACGCCGCCGTCAATCTCGGCTTCGACGTCAACTCGCGCTTCCTGCAGTACTCCGCCTTCCAGACCAGCTACAACTGGGATTGCTGCGGGCTGAGCTTCGAGTACCGCCGCTTCGCGCTGGGATCGGTGCGCAACGAGAACCAGTTCCGCTTCGCGCTGAGCCTGGCAAACGTGGGGACGTTTGGAACGTTGCGGCGGCAGGAAAGGCTGTTTTAGGGCTAGGGGCTGGGGACTGGGGCCTGGAATTCCTAGTCCCTAGCCCCCAGCCCCTGATTTACGCTGCTTTCTTCGACGGCACCTTGGCGCCTTTCTGCCGCGCCTTCGACAGGCCAATGGCAATGGCCTGCTTGCGATTCTTCACTTTGTGCTTGCCGCTGCGCATGTGGTGCATCTCGGTGCGCACTTCCTGCGAGGCCTTCTTGCCGTACTTGCGCCCGCTGGACTTCTTCCGGCTGGAGCCCTTCTTGCGGCTCGAACTCTTCTTCCGCGCCGACGCCGAGCGGCTCGAGTTCTTCCGGCTCGACGACGACTTTCTCGACCTGCTCTTGGTTGCCATAGCTATCCTCCCTGCGAGTTAGGAAGCGGATAACGACCGCGAGGGTTGTGTGAAGGTGGGTTGACGACGGAGGTGCGTTCCATCGCGCGCGAAAAACTTCGTCCGCGCGCGGGAGCGCGGAATCCAATGCGGTGATTTTGGGAGAAGAGCTATGGAACTCGCCTACCTGCGCCGCCTGTTCGCGTACGACCAGTGGGCCAACGAAGAGGCGCTGCGTTCTTTGCGCGCCACGCCCGGCTGCTCGCCGCGCGCCATCGAAGTCATGGCGCACACCATCGCGACCGAATGGGTGTGGATGTCGCGCATCCAGCGCCAGTCGCAGCCCTACGCGGTGTGGCCCGGGTGGACGCTGGACGACTCCCACCTGCGCCTGCAGGAGCTGAAGCACGACTGGGAAGAGTTCTTCAAGGGCATGAATCAGCCCACGCTAGGCCAGCAGCTGAGTTACAAAAACACCAAGGGCGACAGCTTCACCAACACCATCGGCGACATCCTCATGCACGTGGCCATGCACGGGACCTATCACCGCGGCCAGATCGCCGCCGAGGTGCGCGCCGCCGGCGGCCAGCCCGCCTATACCGATTTTATCCAGGCAGTGAGAACTGCGGCCCTGGCGCGATAAGCGTCAAGCGGAGAAAGTTAACCGCGGATTTGCGCGGATCATCGCGGATTCTTCTCAAGATGATCCGCGTACATCCGCGAAAATCCGCGGTTCGTTTTCCCCCGCGGCTACTTCGTCTTCGCCGGCTGCTTCTCACC
>DASUBK010000061.1:0-4744 GCA_035763305.1 Terriglobales bacterium
CAGAAGCGGTCCAGGCCGGCTTCCCAGACGGTGATGTTCTCCGAGATCTCGTGCCCGTAGAGGGCCAGGCAGCCCTCCAGGCGCAGCGTGTTGCGCGCGCCCAGGCCGCAGGGCAGAACGCCGAACTCCTTGCCCGCCTCCAGCACCTCGTTCCACACCCGGGCGCTGGTGGCCTCGTCGGCGGGAACGTAGATCTCAAAGCCGTCCTCGGCGGTGTAGCCGGTGCGCGCGATCATGGTATTCGGCAGCCCGCAGACCGTGCCGTAGGTGAACCAGTAGAACTTCACCTGGGTGAGATCGGCGTCGGTGAGCTTCTGCAACGTATCCACGCCGCGCGGTCCCTGGATGGCGATCTGGGTGAAGTCGTCGCTGAGGTTGCTGACCTGGCATTCGTAGGAGCGGGTGTTGTCGTGCACCCAGTTGAAATCCTTCTCCCGCGTGCCGGCGTTGATCACCAGCAGGAAATCGTCGTCGGCAATGCGGTGGACGATGACGTCGTCCACGAACGCTCCATGCGGGTAGAGCAGCGCCGAGTACTGCGCCTGGCCGTGCTGCAGCTTGCCGGCGTCGTTCATGGTCAAGTGCTGCACGGCGGCCAGCGCCTGCGGGCCCTGGATGCGGATATCGCCCATGTGGCTGACGTCGAAGATGCCGACCCCGTTGCGCACCGCCATGTGCTCGGCAATGAGCCCGGCTTTGTATTCCACCGGCATGTCCCAGCCGTTGAAGTCGACCATCTTGGCGCCGGACTGGCGATGAACGGCATTGAGGGCGGTCTTGCGGACGGTGGGCTGGATCGCCTCGGCGCTAGGAGACACGGGATAACCCCTACAGACAGCGGTGCGGCTCGCTGAGAACTTGGAAACTCATTACGTTATCACGCGCTTTTTCGGCGGGTCAATGAAGAGAGGTTTCGGAAGTTGCGGAGGTTCCGGAAGTTGCGGAGGTTGCAGAGGTTTCGAAAGAAGGTGTGGAACCTCCGAAACCTCCGAAAACCTTCTTCGGAAACATTCTTCCGAGGCCTCCCAAATCCGCCGCCAAACTGGTGTACAGTAAATCCAATCCTGCTGCACGAGAGCATCACGCCTTTGCCCTGCCTGGGGTGCAGGGTGAATTGGCCTTTCGCGAGGTCTTGTGGGGAAAACTGTCTTATGTGTCGACGACGAGCGCGCCGGCCTCGAGGTGCGCAAGATGCTGCTGGAGCACCACGGCTATTCCGTGCTGATCGCCGAGTCCGGGGCAGAGGGACTGGCGCTGTTCCAGGCGCATCCGGTGGACGGAGTGGTGCTCGATTACCTCATGCCGGGCATGACGGGAGATGAGGTCGCAGCGCAGATGAAAACCCTCAAGCCGCGGGTTCCCATTGTGATGCTCTCGGCCTACTACCAACTGCCGGAGCAGGCGCTCAAGCATGTTGACGCCTTCGTGGTGAAAGGCGACACTCCCCTCGTGCTGCTGGGCCGGCTGGGCCAGTTGGTCGGGGTGCAGCCGTCGGCGGCGAGCTAGCCTTGGAGCCACAGCTGAGGGCGGCTGTGCCACACGGCTGTCCCATAGAGCTTGGGTCATCAGCGAGGAGAAGATTTCATGGCCGAACCGTTCAAGTGCGCCATCTGCGGCAAGGAAGAGGTCCACTGCGACTGCGACAAGTACTGCATGATCTGCCAGGGCGAGCACAACGTTCGCCTCTGCCAGGACGGCTCCTACTACTGCCTGGAGTGCCGCGAAGTGTGCGATTACCAGGCGCAGAACTGATTGAGTGATTTCGTGATTTGGTGATTGGCCTGGCCGCCGACATTCGCCGGCCGTTGCCCCCGGACCAATCACCAAATCACCCAATCACCAGATTCGTCCCTCCCGCTCCGCTATAATCAGGAATTTCTATCGACTTCGACAGGAATTCCCGTGGCCCTTGACGACAAAATCTACGAACTCCGCCGGCAAAAACTAACCCAGCTCGAAGCGCTGGGCCAGGAGTCGTATCCCCACCAGTTCCGCGCCACCCACACCATCCCGCAGATTCTCGCCGACTACACGCAGAAGTCCGCCGAGGAACTGGAGGCTAATCGCGTCGAGGTGCGCATCGCCGGCCGCATCATGGGCCTGCGCCTGATGGGCAAGGCCAGCTTCTCCCACCTGCAACAGATCGGGCAAAAGCTCCAGATCTACATTAAGAAAGACGCGGTCGGCGATAAGGGCTGGGAGGTTTTCAAGCTGCTCGATCTGGGCGACCACATCGGCGTGCGCGGCTACCTCTTTCGCACCCGCACCGGCGAGCTCACCGTCCACGTCGAGGAGATCACCTTCCTCGCCAAGGACCTGCTGCCGTTGCCGGAGAAGTGGCACGGGCTGACCGACGTCGAGTTGCGCTATCGCCAGCGCTACGTCGACCTGGCCATGAATCCCGAGGTGCGCGAAGTCTTCGTCAAGCGCAGCCGGGTGGTGCGGGCGCTGCGGCGCTTCTTCGACGAGCGCGGCTACATCGAGGTCGAGACGCCGATGATGCAGCCCATCGCCGGCGGCGCGGTGGCCAAGCCGTTCATCACCCACCACAACGCCCTCGACATCGACCTTTACTTGAGGATTGCGCCGGAACTCTATCTGAAGAGGCTAATTGTTGGCGGGCTGGAGCGGGTGTACGAGATCAATCGCAACTTCCGCAACGAGGGCATCTCCACCCAGCACAACCCCGAGTTCACCATGCTGGAGTTCTACCAGGCCTACGCGAATTACCGCGACCTGATGGACCTCACCGAGGAACTCTTCCCGCAGGTAGCCAAGGAAGTGAACGGGGCCGTTACCAATCCGTGGAATGGCAAGACGCTGGACTGGTCGGCATGGCAGCGGCTCTCCATGCGCGAGGCCATCATCAAGTACTGGCCGGAGGCGGCGGGCGCCAGGCCGGAGATGGCGGACTTCGCCGACGCCAGGCGCGTGGGTGAACTGGCGCGGCGCTTCAACGCCGTGAGCACGCCGCATATGCCGTACGATCCGGGAGATCCGGCGGGCAAGACCATCGCGGAGATGTTTGAGTACGTGGCCGAGCCGCACCTCTACCAGCCGACCATCATCTACGACTTCCCGGTGGCAATTTCGCCGCTGTCGAAGAACAAGCCCGACGAGCCGGAGTGGGTGGAGCGCTTCGAGGTGTTCATCGGCGGGCTGGAGTGCGGCAACGCCTTCAGCGAGCTCAACGATCCCGAGGAGCAGCGGCGGCGCTTCGAGCAGCAACTGCAGGAGCGGGCGCGCGGCGACGAAGAGGCGCACCGCATGGACGAGGACTACATCCGCGCGCTCTCCTACGGCATGCCGCCCACCGCGGGCTACGGCATCGGCATCGACCGCATCACCATGCTGCTGACCGACTCGCGCTCCATCCGCGACGTGATTTTGTTCCCGCTGCTGCGGCCGGAGACTCCGGGCGAAGCGCCGGAGGCCGTGGCGGAAGGAGAATAATTCGTTTGCGGTAGGCCCCGGCGATTTCGGTAGGCCCCGGCGCCCTCGCCGGGGTTACTATCAACTGTGGCCAAGATCGCGTGGCGGCAGGCGCCCTCGCCTGCCGCGTGGTATTTTGACCCCAATATCCGGATAGATTGCTGTTTCCAATCGGGCTACAACTAGCCCATGAGCGCAATGAATTCGCAAATCCAATGGCAGCGGGTGCTGGAGCGCGATGCGCGCTTTGACGGCGCCTTCGTCTACGCGGTCCAGACTACCGGCGTCTACTGCCGGCCGTCGTGCCCCAGCCGCCGCCCCAAGCCCAACGTGGTGCAGTTCTTCCCTGCTCCCGAGCAGGCGGAAAACGCGGGATTCCGCGCCTGCCGCCGCTGCAAGCCGCGCGATCCCCGCACCGTGGACCAGCGCGTCCAGATGGTGGTGCGCGCCTGCGAGCTGATCGAGCAGCAAACCGAGGAACAGGTCAGCCTGCAGAAGCTTGGAGAGGAGCTGGGCCGCAGCCCCTTCGAGGTGCAGCGCCTCTTCAAGCAGGTGCTGGGCATCAGCCCGCGGCAGTACGCCGACACGCTGCGCCTGCGGCGTCTGAAGTCCGAACTGCGCGGCCCGCGCAACGTCACCGAGTCGCTGTACGAAGCGGGCTACGGCTCCAGCAGCCGCCTCTACGAGCGCGCCCACGAACAGCTCGGCATGACGCCGGCGCAGTATCGCGCGGGCGCCGCAGGTCAGGAGATCCGCTACACCATCGCCCGCAGCCCGCTGGGACTGGTGCTGGTGGGCGCGACCGAACGCGGCGTGTGCGCGGTCAGCCTGGGTGACAGCGAGAAAGAGCTGCTGGCGAATCTGAAGGCGGACTTTCCCGCGGCGGAGCTTCGCCGCGAGGGCTCGGCATTGCGCGACGCGGTGGAGACTGTGCTGGCAATTGCTGGGGAAACCCGGCCGGGGGCAGCCGGGGTACATCAGTCTCAAGCGGACTTGCCGCTCGATCTGCGCGCGACCGCCTTCCAGCGCCGCGTCTGGGAGCTGCTGCGCAAGATTCCCGCCGGCCAGACGCGCTCCTACAGCGACATTGCCAGGGAACTCGGCACCGGCCCGCGCGCCGTGGCCCGCGCCTGCGCGTCGAACCGCGTAGCGCTGCTGGTACCCTGCCATCGCGTGGTGCGCGGCGATGGCGACATCGGCGGCTACAAGTGGGGCGTGGAGCGGAAGAAGGCGCTGCTGGCTCGGGACGGCCGTTAGTCGTTGGCCGTTCGTCGTTGGTGGGTAGCCGTTAGTCGTTCGCCATTCGCTAATC
>DASUBK010000062.1:0-5235 GCA_035763305.1 Terriglobales bacterium
GCAGACCAACCAGGTCTACATGGCGAAATCGAGCGACGGTGGGCAGACGTGGATGCTGAAGCTGGTCTACCAGGCGCCGGGAACCACCAACCTGCAGCACGTGTTTCCCGCGATCGCAGTGGACAGGGGCAGCGGGCTGCACGTGGTGTTCAACGACGGCGTCAACAGCTATCTCACCAGTTCGGGCGACGGCGGCGCCACCTGGACCACACCCAAACGGCTGAATAACAGCTGGAACAGCAAGGTCTCGCTGGAGCCGTGGGTGGTGGCCGGCGACTACGGCAAGGTGAACGTGTTCTTCTACGGGACCGACGACACCAAGGGCTTCATGGACCCGAACGCGCAGTGGACGGTGTTCATGGCGCAGACGCTGAACGCCTTTGCCAACGTTCCGCTGGTCACGCAGGCCCAGGCGGTGCCCTACATCATGCACAACGGCCCGATCTGCATTAACGGGACGGCGTGCGCCAGCGGGACGCGCAACCTGCTGGAGTACTTCTACCCGGATGTCTACCTGGACGGAAACGCCCTGGCGGTCTATCCCGACGACCTGCACGTGGATCCCTCCACGACCGTCACCCGCGCGTGGTTCATCCGCCAGACCGGCGGGAGCAGGGTGACCGGGCAATAAGCGCCACAGCGTGGAGCTAAACCGGAAGGGGTCTCCGGCATGCTCCCGAGGGGGACGCGAAAGCGTCCCCCTTTCTATCGCCGAATGCCGAATGCCGAATCGCGAGACAGCACCCCACGAAAGTAGTAGGCAGACCTAATCCATTTTCCGCGCGAGTAAAAAATACGGGGCGGGCAGACGGATTTGCGGAGAGATGGGCGCGGCGCGCCACGGTCTACAATGCAAGTCATTCACTCGCAATGACTTATTGGGAGAGCGGGTTGGCAAGCGCCGTGCTATCTCCCTAGCGTTGTAGTTTTGCAGCCAAGCTGCCGAAGGAGTGGTCTCTCATGAACCGAGTTGCAATGATGGCCGTGGTGATCGCCGCCAGCCTGCCGTTTACCGTGGGTTGCGCGAGCAAGAAGTACGTGCGCAGCCAGACAGCGCCGGTGGTGGACAAAGTCAACGAACTGGATGACCTCACGGCGAAGAATTCCCGTGACATCAAGGATGTTGACAGCCGCGCCCAGCAGGGCATCCAGAGCGTGCAGGCGAAGGCTTCGGAAGCCGATCAGCACGCCATGAGCGCCGGACAGGCGGCGGACCAGGCGCAGAACTCGGCCAACCAGGCAGTGAACCAGGCGACCAGCCTGACCAACGTGGTTGCCAACCTGGATAACTACAAGCCGGTGGTAGAGACCTCGGTGCACTTCGGCTTCGACAAGTACAACCTGACGTCGAAGGCGAAGCAGGCGCTGGACCAGTTGGGCACGGAACTGCCCAACGCGCAGCACTCGATCATCGTGGTCGACGGCAACACCGACTCGGTGGGCTCGGCGGAATACAACTACGTCCTGAGCAAGCGGCGCGCGGATGCGGTCATCCAGTACCTGGCCGAGAAGTACCAGGTGCCGGCGTACAAGATTTATGTCATCGGCCTGGGCGAGGACAAGCCGGCGGCGGCGAACCACACGTCGAAGGGCCGCGCCGAGAACCGCCGAGTCGACGTCCGCCTGATGACCAACATGGAAGGCGCAACCACGGCGCAGGCGCAGCAGCAACAGCAGCAGCAGCCGCAGAAGTAATTTTCGTCCACCGGCAGCACGGCAACAGCCCGGCCCACCAGCCGGGCTTTTCCTTTTGGAACCCCATGTTCTGATTTCGGAACAAACGCAGGGGGGACGACCGGGGTGGCCGCGGGCGTGATATCAGATCATCTGGGGAGAGGATGCCCGTGGATCAACTGAAGCAGCGTGTGGCGCAACTCACCGAGGATCTCCGCACCATTCAAACCGAACTCGAGCATCCGACCTCGCCGGGCGGAGTGGCGATTCCCGCCGCGCCGGATGAAGTCCTGCTGGAGCTGAAAGCGGCGGTGGACCGCATGCGCCTGTTTCTTTGGGCGTACTTCGATTCGCGCGGCGCCAAGCACAAGCCGCTGGATACGACCTTGCAGGTATTGCGGGTGCAGCGTGCCGCGGAGATGCTGCACGTGCTGCGCACCAACCTGGAACTCTCGGGCCTGCCCAGCACCCCTTCCATACGCGATCTGCTGAACGAAATCCGCGCCATGGCAGACATCGCCGACGAGGAGCGGGGGCAGAAGAGCGCGTGAAAATTTCAGATTGAAGATTTCAGATTCAAGATTTGCCGGCGGGAGCTGACGGCATTCCTCGCTCGGCGACGTCCTTCGTTCGGCGCGAAGTCTGAGGGGGTGGCTTTTCTGACCTCCGGCGAACGTGCCGTCGCGCGCCTTACCCTACTCGTTTAGGATGGTCGGCGCCGTCGAGACTGCCATGGCCAAGCGCGCGCTGGTGATCGGCTCAGGACCGAACGGCCTGGCCGCCGCCATCGTGCTGGCGCAGGCCGGGCTGGCGGTGGAAGTTCGCGAGCGGGCGGCGAGCGTCGGCGGAGGCGCACGCAGCGCCGAACTCACCCTTCCCGGATTTCAACACGATGTCTGCTCCGCCATCCATCCCCTGGCTCTCGGCTCGCCATTTTTCCGCACGCTGCCGCTGGAGAAGCATGGGCTGGAATGGGTGCAGCCGCCGGAGCCGCTGGCACATCCCTTCGACGACGGCAGCGCCTGGCTGCTGCGGCAGTCCCTGGATGCCATGGTGGGAGCGCTGGGCGAGGATGGCCGCGCCTGGGCGCAGCTACTGCGGCCGTACGTCGAACGGTTCAGCGACATCGCCGAGGACCTGCTGGCGCCCCCGCGCCTGCCGCGGCACGCGCTGCTGATGGCGCGTTTCGGTGCGGCGGGGTTACGTTCGGCGGAGTCGCTGGCCCGGGCGAGGTTTCGCCAGGCGAAGACGCGGGCACTGTTTGCCGGCATCGCCGCGCATTCCATGGTGCCACTCGACTTCGCCGCCACGTCGTCGTTTGCCATGGTTCTGGCCGTCGCCGGACATGCGGTGGGCTGGCCGCTGCCGCGCGGCGGGAGCCAGAAGATCTCCGACGCGCTGGCGTCGTACTTGCGTTCGCTCGGCGGCGTTGTTCATACGGCAGCGCCAGTGGAGAGCGCGGACGAGTTCGCCGCCTTCGATCTGGTGTTGTGCGATGTGACCCCGCGACAACTGTTGCGTTTGGCTGGGACGAAGCTGCCGCCGCTCTATCGCGACGCGCTGGCACGGTTTCGCTACGGTCCGGGCGCGTACAAATTGGACTGGGCCCTGGCGGGTCCGATTCCGTGGACGGCGGAGGAATGCCGGCGGGCCGGAACAGTGCATCTCGGAGGAATGCTGGAGGAGATCGCTGTTTCGGAGCGCGCTCCGTGGGAGGGGAAGCATGCGGAGAGGCCGTTCGTGCTGGTGGCGCAGCCGACGCTGTTCGATGCTTCGCGCGCGCCCGCGGGCCAGCACATCGCCTGGGCCTATTGTCATGTGCCCAACGGGTCGGAGGAGGCGATGACGGAGCGCATCGAGGCGCAGATCGAGGGCTTCGCGCCCGGATTCGGCAAGCTCATCCTGGCGCGGCACGTCATGGGCCCGCGGGAGCTGGAGGCCATGAATCCCAACCTCGTCGGCGGGGATATCAATGGCGGTGCGGCGAACCTGGGCCAGTTGTTTTTCCGGCCCACGCCGCGGCTGTACGCGACGCCGCTAAAGAATGTCTTCTTGTGCTCGGCATCGACGCCGCCGGGCGGAGGGGTGCATGGCATGTGCGGCTACTGGGCGGCAAAGGCGGCGCTGGCGAATCTGCGGTGAGGTTGCGAATCCTCCGACAGTCAGAAAGCGATCCTTCGTGGAACCTTCGTGTCCTTCGTGTGAACGAACAGGGCCGGTCCACACGAAGGACACGCAGGTTCCACAAAGGACTTAAAAGAAAGACCGCAGGCGAGGGCGCCTGCGGCTACGTAATTCCAGCGGCTACGCAATTCCGTAGGTAAGACTACACGCCGGCGAGGACCGGTTCGGTCACGCCGTAGATCGAGTACCACGGCGTGGCGGCCTTGAGACGCTCGTTGACGTTGTTGATGTTCTTCACGCCTTCGTTCTGCAGCCACTCCTTGAAGGCCTGCGCGCCCTGGTTGGCGAAGATGGGGATGCCGTCTTTCCAGGTGGCGCGGCCGCAGAGCACGCCGTTGAACTTCACGCCCGCTTCGGCCGCCAGTTCCAGCGACTCGGTGAACTCGGAGTTGCTCACGCCCGCCGACAGGTAGATGAACGGCTTGGTGGCGGCGCCGGCCGCCTCGCGGAAGAAGTCCATCGCTTCTTTCTTGTTGTAGGCCTTCTCACCCTTGCAGGACTTGGCGCCTTCCACGAACTTCATGTTGACCGGCACTTCGACCTTCATCACGTCCACGCCATAGCGATCCTTGGTGAACTCGGCCATGCTGCGAATGACGACATCCGGCTTCTTCTTGGCGAAGTCGAGACCCTTCTCGTCCGCGCCCTCTTCGTAGCCGACGAATTCGAGGAAGAAGGGGATGTCGTTGGCGCGGCACTCGTCGCCCAGGCGCTCCACCCAGGCGTGCTTCTGGTCGTTGATGTTTTTGGGATCGAAGGGCGTGTAGTAGAGCAGGATCTTGATGCAGTCGGCGCCGGCTTCCTTGAGGCGGCGCACCGACCAGTGGTCGAGCAGGTCGGGCAGGCGGCCGGGGCCGGTTTTGTCGTAGCCGGTCTTTTCGTACGCCAGCAACAGGCCCGCGTTCCGGGCGCGCCGCTTGGAAGCGGGCAAGCCCCACTCGGGGTCCAGCAGGATGGCGCTGGCGTGCGGGGTGAGAACCTCGGTGACCAGCGACTTGAACTCTTCCAGTTCCTTGTCGCCGGCGTTGGCGCCCAGGGCCTTCTTCAGCGAGCCCCGCTGGTCCATGGCGGCGGCGGCGATCACGCCCCGCTGGTTGGATACGGCTTTCAGTCCGGACAGCTTGCCGGGAGTGAGCTTCACGAAACACCTCCTCCGGGATTACGGCGAAGAGATCAGATGATCGGAACGCCGGAAACGTCTAGGTCGAAACCACAATTTTATTACCAAGACAGAGTAGGCGCTGTGTCGCAGGTCACAGGACATCTGGCGATCTGGTGAACCGGCGATCTGGTGAACTGGCGCGATCTCGACAGCTTATCCGATCACCAGATCATCAGTTCACCAGATCACCAGATTCCTGTGTCTCCGCGCCTCTG
>DASUBK010000063.1:0-9758 GCA_035763305.1 Terriglobales bacterium
GCGGCCACACCGTTTATCGGCCTCTTCGGCACGGTGTGGGGCATCATTGATGCCTTCCACGGCCTGGGCACCGCCGGCGCCGCCACGCTGCGCGCGGTCGCGCCCGGCATCTCGGAGGCGCTGATCACCACCGCCGCGGGCCTGTTCGCCGCCATCCCGGCGCTGATCGCCTACAACATCTTCAACAACGACATCCGCGAGTTCGGCGCGCGCATGGACGACTTCCGCCTGGTGATGCTCAATTCCATGGAGCGCACGGCCACGACGCCGGCGCAGCGCACCGCCAGCGAGGTGTAGTGCATGGCTTTCACCGACACCTCCGGACGCACCCGCAGTTCTCTGGCCGACATCAACATCACGCCGCTGGTCGACGTGGTGCTGGTGCTGCTGATCATCTTCATGCTCACCGCGCCGGTGATCCAGTCGGGCATTGACGTCACCGTGCCCAAGACGCGCACCGTGAAACAGGTCACCGAGGAACGGCTGGTCATCACCATCAAGCGCGACCAGAGCGTGTACCTGGGTAACGATCCCATCAACATCAACCTGATCGGGGACACGTTGCGACAGAAGATTCGCGATCCCCAGGGCCAATCGGTGTATGTGCGCGCCGACGAGAACGTTCCCTTCGGCGCCTTCGCCCAGGTGATGGACGCGGTGAAATCGTCGGGCATTACCAACGTCAGCATCGTCACCCAGCCGATCCAAGAGCATGGCAGTAAACGCTGAAATCTTTACCGAGCGCGAAGGTTGGAAGAACCCGCTGGCCTGGTCGGTGGCGGCGCACGGGATTTTCTTCGCCTGCCTGCTGCTGTACGGCGCCGTCTTCGGCGGCATGCATGGCGAAAGCTGGGGCGCAGGCGGCATCGGCGGCGGAGACGCGATCTCCGCGCGCATGGTCAGCAGCATTCCCCTGCCCGCGCCGCAGGTGCAGACGCAGAACATCCTGGCCAACGAATCCAAAGGCCTGACGCAGACGCTGCCCAAGCCCATCGTCCAGCCCGACTTGCCGGACGCAATTCCCATCCAGGAAAAGTCGACGCCCAAGCGCAAGACAGCCCCGCCGCAGCAGATCGCGCGCGAGAAGCCGCTGCCGCAGGCGGTCGAACCGCCGCCCAACGTGGTCGCCTTCGGGCAAGGCGGGCCGGTCAGCGGGCCCTATGGCACGTTCTCCACACCCAACGCCAAGGGCGGATTCGGATTCACCGGCGGCGGCGGCGATTTCGGCAGCCGCTACGCATGGTACGTGCGCGTGGTGCAGCAGAAAGTCTCGGAGAACTGGCTGAAATACGAAGTGGACCCGAGTGTGAACACCGCCAACCGGGTTTACATCACGTTCGACATCCAGCGCAGCGGGCAGCCGCAGAACATCCGCATCGAGCAGTCCAGCGGCGTACCCTCGCTGGACCAGTCGGCGGTGCGCGCGCTGCAGCGTATCGATACCTTCGGCCCTTTGCCCAACGACTATGCCGGCAATCGCGTGTCGGTGGAGTTCTGGTTCGACTACCGCCGCTAACGGTGTGGCACGGGTCCGTGTGGCACCGGTCTGTGTGGCACCGGTCTGTGTGGCACGGGTCTCCGACCCGTGAGAGTCAATACCATTCGCTTTCGTAATCTGGCAGGCCACCCTAACAAGGGTGTAGAGTCAAGGGTTTGATATAGCTATGGTCCCCCGTCCTGCAAATATCCTGAAGCACGCTCTCCCCTACGTCGTCACTGTTTTGTGTCTTCTTTCCCCCGGCCTGGCGCAAGAGCAAGGCTGGATTCGCACCGGCACCGGCCTCGGCGTCGAGAAGGTCCGCATCGCCGTCCCCGACTTCAAGCAAGCCAACGCCGATCCGACCACCGGCAAGCTGGTCGGCGTCTTCAATCAGACCTTATGGAATGACCTGGCCAATGCCGGCATCTTCGACATGGTCAGCAAGAGCTTCTACCCGTTGCAGCAGCCGGGCGATCCCTCCGACCTGGCCTGCCCCGGCACCGGCCCCTGCCCCGGTTTGGAGGCGTGGAGCAATCCGCCGCCCAACGCCGGCATGCTGGCCTTCGGCAACCTCAACGCCAGCGGTTCGGACCTCGTGGTCCTGGGCTGGCTGGTGGACGCCAAGAATCCCGGCCCGCCGGTGCTGGCCAAGCAATATCGCGAGCAGCCCACCGAGGAGAACGCGCGCCTCATCGCCCACCGCTTCGCGGATGAGATCATCTTCCGCCTCGGCGGCGGCATCCAGGGCATCGCCGAGACCAAGATC
The DNA here is from genome assembly GCA_035763305.1 of Terriglobales bacterium. GTDB lineage: Bacteria > Acidobacteriota > Terriglobia > Terriglobales > Acidobacteriaceae > DASUBK01. The sequence continues at coordinate 2,247 of DASUBK010000063.1, forward strand.
GTCTATGTGCGCAGCGATCGCCCCGGCAGCAAAGAAGTGTGGGCGATGGACTATGACGGCAACAACCAGCACCAGTTGACCCACACCGGCTCGATCGCGCTGTCGCCGCGCATCTCGCCCGACGGCACGCGCGTTGCCTTCAGCGCCATGACGCCCAACGGCTGGCAGATCCGCATGTACTCGCTGGATCTGAACCGCCTGGTCACCTTCCCCGCCTACAAGGGAACGAATTTGTCGCCGGCGTGGTCGCCCGACGGCAGCAAGCTGGCGTTTTCCTCCTCGATGCCGGGCGATCCCGAGATTTACGTTTCCGATTCCGACGGGCGCAATGTGCGCCGCGTGACCGCTTACCACGGTCCCGATGTCTCCCCGGTGTGGAACGCTAAAACCGGCGGGCAAATTGCGTGGGTCACCGGCCGTTCCGGGCTGCCGCAGATCTACGTCATGGGCGCCGACGGCACCAACCCGGAGCGGATCACCGACCAGGGCTATGCCGTATCGCCCTCGTGGTCCCCAAATGGGCAATACCTCGCCTTTTCGTGGATCAGGCATTATGGTCCGGGCGCTCCGGGGGCGCAGGATATCTACGTGATGGACATCGCCAGCCGCCAGTTTGTACAGTTGACGCACGATGGCGGGCGCAACGATTTTCCTTCGTGGTCGCCGGACGGCCGCCACATCGTGTTTCAATCCAGCCGTTCCGGCCGCGAAGAAATCTGGAGCATGCTGGCGGATGGCTCGGAGCAGCATCAGCTGACGACTTCGGGCACCAATACGCAACCGAACTGGAGTTGGAAATAGCCTTTTGCGCACTCATTCCTAATCGTCGTGGTGAACCCGTGACGGCGGGAGCATACCCGCCGCGCGCAACCGCAGTTGCGAGTTTCTCGCTTTGGAGGACGAGGTGAAGCAGAGCAGGACAAAGTGGATTACGCTGGTATTCGCCCTGGCGGCCATCATGATGCTGGGCGCCTGCAAGAAGAAGCAGGCTGCGCCGCCACCGCCGCCACCCCCGCCACCGCCGGCGCCGACCGCGTCGCTGACGGCCAATCCCGACACCATTCAACCCGGCCAATCCAGCACCCTGTCGTGGCAGACGCAGAACGCCACCGACGTCAGCATCGAGGGCATCGGTAAAGTCGATCCCACCGGCTCGCGCCAGGTGTCGCCGACGCAGTCCACCACCTACACCCTGACGGCCAAGGGCGCCGGCGGAACCCAGGACGCGACCGCGCGCATCACGGTCACGCCTCCGCCCACGCCGCCTCCGCCGCCGCAGCCCTCGGCCACGGACGAAGAACTGTTCAACCAGAACGTCAAGGACATCTTCTTCGACTACGACAAGTACGATCTGCGGCCCACGGATCAGCCGGCGCTGCAGGCGGATGCGTCGTTCCTGCAACAGCATCCCAATATTACGTTCACCATTGAAGGCCATTGCGACGAGCGTGGCTCCACCGAGTACAACCTGGCCCTGGGCGATAACCGTGCCAGCGCGGTGAAGAACGCGCTGGTGCAGGCCGGCATCAACGCCGATCGCATCAAGACCATCAGCTACGGCAAGGAAAAGCCCTTCTGCACCGAGTCGAACGAGCAGTGCTGGCAGCAGAACCGGCGCGCTCACTTCGTGTTCGGAAAGTAGAACGGTAGCGCCGGCATGCGCGGCGGCCTGCGGGCCGCCGCGGCCGGCTTTCTCATCCGGGTACTGGCAGCAAGAGTGGGCAGCCCGAGCCGCTATTTCCCCGCGTCGCACCGGGGTGACGTCCGGTGTTCTCGGGCCGTTTTTGGGTTGCTGCCGGCGCCCGGGCCGCATCTAATCAGGACAGCTACTATGAAACGCGCAACTCTCTCTCTCGCATTGCTGCTCTCGCTGGCCCTGGCCGCCGCTCCGCCCGCTTTCGGCGTGGCCAAGGAAATCATCCAGCTGCAAACCCAGGTCCAGGCGCTGCAGGACCAGATGAACCAGATGCAGGCCGCCTTCAACCAGCAGATGGGCGTGCTGCAACACCTGGTCGAGCAGAGCACCGACAACATGAACAAGGTCAACTCGTCGGTTGCCGACCTGCAGAAAGCGCTCAACCAGCAGCATACGGACGCCGGCGCCCGCGCCGACCAACTCTCCGGGCAGATCCAGGCGCTGAACGACTCGCTCGACGAACTGAAGGCGCGCGTAACGCAGCTGGGCAAGAAGGTGGACGACATCCAGGCGGCGCAGACCAACCTGCCGTCCAACCCGCAAGCGGTTCCGGGACAGCCGGGTGAGACCGGGCAGCCGGGCCAACCGCAAGCGCAGCCGGCGCCTCCGCCGCTGCCCCCGGACGTGCTCTACAACAACGCCCTGCGCGACTTCAATTCCGGCAAGTACGACCTGGCTACGCAGGAATTCCAGGACTACCTGAAGGCGTATCCCACCACCGACCTGGCGGGCAACGCCCAGTTCTACCTGGCGGAGATGGAATACAAGCAAGGGAACCTGGAGCAGGCGGTCGCCGACTACGACAAGGTGATGGAGCAGTATCCGGGCGGCAATAAAACACCGGCCGCGCAGTTGAAGAAGGGCTTTGCCCTGCTCGACCTCGGGCGCACCAACGACGGCACCAAGGAGCTGCAGAGCCTGATCGTGCGCTATCCGCGCTCGCTGGAAGCGACCCAGGCGCGCGATCGCCTGCGCCGGCTGGGTCCCACCAGCAGCACGCGTGCCAAAAGACGGTAGTTCAGTGGTCAGTGGATAGTGGCCGGTGGTCAGAGTGAGGCATCCTCCGTACTGACCACTGACCACTAGCCACTGACCACTTCTTCACAGCAGCGGTCCAATCCTCTTGAAAATCTTCTCCCGCCGCTGCGCCCATTCCTCGGTGGGAAAGATGCGCGGGCCGACTTCGATCAGCCGCGGCAGCAGGTTGAAGACCAGCACCGGGGTCCACGCGGTGCCCTCGCGGGTGCGATGGCCGCGGCGGTTGAGTTCGTCGGAGATGCGGGTGAACGGGCACTCCGACACCAGCAACTCCATGCCCAGCGTCAGGGCTTCCATTTCGTCGGGATCTTCCTCGAGATGGCGGCAGTCGCCGGCCACGCGCAGGCCGAAAGGCACATCCACCTGCGGCGGCGCCGTTTCGCTGTCCGCGTCGCGCTCCCATTCCAGCGCCACCAGGTTCCAGCCCTCCCGTTGCCGGGCGGCAATTTCCGCATCTGCCGGCATACCGGCAACCGGCTGCCGATAACGAATCACTTGTCGCATGACGCCTCCCTCTCAGGCGAATAACGACACCAAGCCGGTTTGCGGAGAGCACGAACTCTGCCACGCTAAGTGATTGATAACACGTACATACATTCATCCCAGTGTTCGGAACGGGGACGCCGCTGTCCGAATTCAAACGCTGCGCAGCCCCGAGCGGCGCCGCCCTAACGTTCGTGGACCCTTCGTGACCTCGGTGTGCACCAACAGGGCCGGTTCACACGAAGGTCACGCAGGTTCCACGAAGGCGCGCCGGCTTGCTCATCCTTTGTCTGGCTGTGCGTCAAATGTACAAGCTGCGAACTTTCGCGCCGTGACCTGCGTAGACTTTAGTGACTCTGGGGGATGGCATGACCAACTTTCTGCAAGACGTTCGCTACGGGCTGCGCATGCTCTTGAAGTCGCCCGGCTTCACGGCGATTGCGGTCATCACGTTGGCGCTCGGCATCGGCATGACCACGGCGATTTTCAGCGTGGTGTACGGAGTGCTGCTGCGGCCGCTGGGCTACGAGCATCCCGAGCGCATCGTGCAACTGCACGAGATCAACTCCAAGGGCCATCCCATCCAGTTCGCCGATCCCAATTTCGACGATGTTCGGGCGCAGGCGCACTCGCTCCACGGCGTGGCGGAGTTCGCCTCCGACGTGGAGGCGGTCTCCGGCGGCAGCGAGCCCACCCGCACCACGGTGGCGCTGGTGTCGCAGGATTTCTTTCCCATTCTGGGCGTGAAACCGGTGGTCGGACGCGGCTTCCGGCCGGAGGAGCAGCGCTTCGGCGCGGCGCCGGTAGCTCTGGTCGGTTATGGATACTGGAGGCAATTTCTTGGCAGCGCCGCCGATCTGTCGGCCAAAAAGCTCATTGTCGACAACCACCCGGTGACCATCGTCGGCGTGCTGCCGGCGCAGTTCAGCTTCCCTCCCGCCGCCGAGATCTGGGTGCCGCGCGAGAGTATGTACCCGCACAGCCCGAGCCGCACCGCGCACAACTTCAACGTGCTGGCACGCCTGCGCGACGGCGCTTCCATCGCCGAAGCCCGCGCCGAGTTGCAGACCATCGCCAGGCGGCTGATCCAGCAGTACGGGCAGGACGTCAACCTGACCGGCATCGCCATTGATCAGCTGCGCGACGTCATGACCAGCAACGTGCGCCCGGCGCTGTGGATTCTGCTGGGCGCGGTCGGCCTGCTGCTGCTGATTGCCTGCGCCAACGTAGCCAACCTGCTGCTGGTGCAATCGGCGGCGCGGCGGCACGAGATCGCCATTCGTGCTGCTCTCGGTGCCACCCGCGCGCGCGTGGTGCGGCAGCTAATAGCCGAATCGCTGCTGCTGGCCATCAGCGGCGGCGTGGTCGGCATCCTCGCCGCTTACTGGGGACTACGCGCTTTGCTGGCGTTGTCGCCCGGCGCTTTGCCCCGAGCCGGCGAAGTTTCGCTCAGCCTGCCGGTGCTGGCGTTTTCGGTTGCGCTGTCGGTAGTAGTGGCCTCGGCGTTGGGCGTCTTCAGCGGCCTGCGCTCCAGTAGCGGACTGCAGTCCGGACTCGCCGCCGGAGGGCGCTCGCAGAGTGCGTTCCTGTCGCAGCGCATGAGCCGCGGCATCGTCGCCGGACAGTTGGCGATTACGCTGACGCTACTGGCCGGCGCCACCCTTCTGGGCCGCAGCCTGCTGCGCGTGCTGTCCATCAATCCCGGGTTCCGCACCGAGCATGTCATCACCATGAACCTGGCCCTGCCTGACGTGGAGCAGGAAAACGCCAAGGTTCAGAGGGTGCAGTTTCTCGATCAGTTGATGGCTCGCATCTCCGCCATTCCCGGGGTGCAGGAGGTGGGCGGCATCAACAGCCTCCCGCTGATCGGGTTCCACCCCGATGGTACCTTTATCGAGATGCGCCCCGGCGAACCTCTCCCCAGCACTCCACAGGCGTTCGAGCAACTCTTCCACGACCGCACTCGCACCGGCGATGCCGATTACGCCTGCGCCGACGCCGGATACTTCCGCGTGCTCGGCATCCCGCTGCTGCGCGGACGTATGTTCCAGGCGAGCGATGTGATGGATGCGCCGCACGTGGCGCTGATCAGCGAGTCGGTGGCGCGGCAGAAGTGGCCGGGGCAGGACCCGCTGGGACACCAGATCGAGTACGGCAACATGGATGGCGACGTGCGCCTGCTGACCATCGTCGGCGTGGTCGGCGATGTTCACCAGGAAGGGCTCGAGCGCCCGGCCTTCCCTGCCATCTACACCACGTACCAGCAGCGGCCTACGCCGACCTCCAACTTCAACGTGGTCATTCGCGGCAACGGCGATCCGGCGGCGATCACCACCGCGGCCCGGCAGGCGCTGCGCGACCTCGATCCCAACATCCCGCCGAAGTTCGCCACGCTGGAGCAGATCGTCTCCGGCTCGGTGGAGTCGCGGCGTTTCAACCTTTCGCTGGTAGGAGTGTTCGCGCTCACCGCCTTGCTGCTGGCGATGGCCGGCATGTACGGCGTGATGGCCTATTCGGTGACTCGCCGCACCAACGAGATCGGGGTGCGCATGGCCTTGGGCGCCAGTCGCACCACGATTCTCGGCCTGGTGCTGGGACAGGGATTGTGGACGGCGGCGATTGGCGTGGGAGTCGGCATCTTGGCCGCCTTCGCCGCTACGCGCACCATGGGCTCGCTGCTGTTCGGCCTCAGCCCCAGCGACCCCGTGACCTTCGCCGGCACCGCGCTGCTGCTGATCGTGGTCGCTCTGTTGGCCAGCTACCTGCCGGCCCGGCGCGCAACCAAGGTGGACCCGATGGTGGCGCTAAGGTACGAGTAGTTGCAGATGACGATGCGGACTTGGTCGGCGAAGGGGCTCAGCCGCTGCTCTCTTGCGATTCGTATCGCTGATAAACAGGGCACCGGTGCAGCTGTTCCGCAGTTGCAAGAACTTTTTCCGTGGGACTGCCCGCCACCACCAGTCCACAAGTGTTGCAGCGAGACACAATCAGCCGCCCACCCGAGAGCCGGAGGTGAATGAAGGGCTCGACGTAATTGGGTTGGGCGGCCATAAGCGGATTAGATGCCGCTTGCCGAGCGGCAGCTGGGACTACGGTTGTTATTCCGACAATCACCCCAGGTGAACCGGCCGCCGATACCGCGGGAGCACAACGCACTTGTCTCCCTGTGACCGGCACGAAGGAGCGGCTTGAGGCACGGTTGATGACAACCGTCAGCGGGCCGCCCGCACCGTCTAAGCCGGGTTCGTTGCGTTCTGTCTCTGGCCGGGCCGGTACCTGCCTGCTATTCCTACGCCTGGCCCCAGCGCGCAGCTTCTACCTGCGTCGGAGGATCGGCTCGAAATGCGCAGCTATGCGACCTGGGGATCCGCGGCCGGGTCCGCCTGGGGCTCCTCCGGGTGAGGAAGCTCGAAGAGTTTGCGCGAGCGGAAGTCGGCGTCCTGCTCGATGCCGGGGACGCAGCAGAGCTGCTCGAAGTGAACTTCGCTGCCGCACGTCGAGCAGCGCGGAAAAGCCTCGTCACGCAGCAGCGTGACCTCGTGGCTGACGCGGTGTCCCGCATGGAAAACGCGATAGATGCCCGTCGAGGGAATACTTTCGCCGGCGCGGAAATAGGGTGAAGGGGCTGGGGATCCGTTTCTGGTCACGATGTGCAATCCGCGATCAAAGTGGCGCTCGGACATACTACACCTCAGCCGGGGCCGACACCCAATAAGAAGGCACGAAGTGTGACCGGGTTGCAAGAATACCCCCTGCCCTGGGAGGTGGCGTAAGCACGGGAACGGGGGACCGTCATTGCGATGCCAGGTTCGATGCAGGGCTGGTGAAAGATGCAATTCGGCTCGGCATGGAATCAAGCAACCTTTCAGCAGCTACTCTGCATCTCACGGCGAATGCCTCGCGAGGATAAGCGCGCCTTCGACGACGAACAGAAGAGCCGCAGGCTGCCGGCCCTGCCGGAGTACGAGCGGAAATTTCGCGCTAAATTCGGGCGGGAAATGACCGCGGAAGAGAAGCGCTGGTACCAGCTTACCCGCGATCTCCTGGCGGACCTCGATGAAGCTCCGAACGGCGGCGAGGCAGCATAGATCTCACATACCCGAGCCGCACAGCCGCTGCACTCGCTCCAAAGTCTCAGTCAATACATTCTTCAGCGCCAGCAGGTAGGGCGAATGCAGGGTAATGTCCTGCGCGTCAATGTCGAGCACGATGCGCCGGCACATGTCCATGGTTCGCTTTACGCGCATCTCGGCGACGGCTGCGCCCACCTGGTAGGGATCGGTCGGATCGGATAT
>DASUBK010000064.1:0-10273 GCA_035763305.1 Terriglobales bacterium
GGAGATTCCCGAGACTACGGAGAACCTGAAGACCACCAAGTGGGGCACCATCCTCGTCGAAACCGAAGAGAACGGGCGCACCTCGCGTGAGGACATCTACGCCGCCGGCGACAACGTGCGCGGCGCCGACCTGGTGGTGACCGCGGTGGCGGCGGCGCGCAAAGCGGCCGACGACATGCACGTAAAGCTGATGGGCATCAAGCAGCGGCGGCAGCAGCGGGCGCTACGCACCCCGGAGCCGGTGGTGAATCCGTAGGCTGGGAGAATATTCGCTAGAGTTTCTGACCCTTAGCAGCCTGGCCGCGCAGCAGAAACGTTTTCGGATACTTACCGTCGCCACATAATTTGAATGAGCCGAAATCCTTGTCCCAAGGTCCTTCCGGTCCGTCCGGCTGGGATTCGCGCCACAGTTTCAGCTGGTACAAATCTTCACGCGTGATCCTGCGCTCGCGCACGCGCTCGAATAAATGATCGCGCAAGGCCGGCGGAAGGTTGTTCCACTGGATTTCCGGCATCTATTCACCGAAGGTCAGCCGGGCGAGTTCTTCCTTGAGACGCTGTTGCTCCCGCTTATCGCTGGTCACGGCAAGACGATCGGCGAGAGCGAAGAAGCGCTGTTTCTCCGCTTCCTTGCTCTCCAAACCAACCTCGATCAGCTCTGCCAGCACGCGGTTCGTGCTGCGGTTCGTGCGCGTGGCTAAGTGTTGAATCTTGCGATCCAGGTCGGCACGCAGCGAAATACTGCGGCGCACGATTCGAGTCTTCATTGCAGTCGGCATAGAACCATTATGCACCAAAATGCACCACATTGCACGAGATTCAAGCTGGCTGCGTCCTACTCTTCCCGCAGGGCGATGGCGGCGTCGGTGTGGGCGGCGCGGAAGCTGGGAACCAGCGACGCCGCGAACCCGCACAGAGCGATCGCCGCCAGCGCCGCGGCAAACGAGAGCGGATCGAGCGGCGAGATCCCAAACAAGAAACCGCGCGTGATGTTCACCAGCAATCCCGCCGCGGCGACGCCCGCGGCCAGTCCGATGGCGATCGAAGCCGCCACGCGGCCGCCGACGGCCTTCAGCACATCCGCGAGTTGCGCTCCCAGCGCGATGCGGATGCCGAGTTCCCGCTGCCGCCGCGCGACGGAGTAGGCCAGCAGCGCGTACAGCCCAGTCGCAGTCAGCAGCAGCGCCACGCCGCCGAAGAAAGCGCAGAACAGCGCCAGCAGGCGCTCCTGCCAGAGCGAGTTCTGCACCTCATCCTCCAGCGTGTCCACCTCCAGCAGCGGCACCAGCGGCGCGATCCGCGCCAGCACGTCGCGCGTCTCGCCGATGACGCCGCGAGGATCGCCGAAGGTGCGGACGTAGAGCAGCATGGGGCTGTCGTCGCGCGCAGCGGAATCGAGGGGCGAGTAGAACGTCGGCGGCGAGGGCTCGCGGAAGGAGCGGTACTTCGCCGTGCCGACCATCCCGACGATCACGTAGGCCGGCGGCTTGTTGCCGTCCACGCCGTAGCTCAGGGTGCGGCCGATGGCGCTGCCGCCGGCGAAGAACTGCTGCGCCAGCGCGGCATTCACCACCACGGGCTGGGGCTTGGCCGCGAGGTCGGCCTGGGTCAGATTGCGTCCCGCGAGCAGCGGAATGCCGAGCGTATCGAAGTACGAGGGAGTGACGTAGTTGCCGCTGGAGTTCAGGAAGGTGCTCTTGGGCAGGACCACGCCGTTGGGCGCCACCGTGGCCTTGATTCCGATGCCGCGCATGATCCCCAACTCGGCGTAGGCTACCGAACGCACGCCCGGCAGCGCGGCGACGCGGTCCTGGAAATCGCGGAAGAAGGCGGTGGCTTGCGACTTGCTGTAGCCGGCGGTCGCCGTGTCCACGGTGAATTCGACCACATGCTGGCGATCGAAGCCGGGGTCGAGATGCTCGAGGTTGCTGAAGGTGCGCAGCATCAGCGCGGCCGCGACCAGCAGAACCACGCTCAGCCCGACCTGCACGGCGACGGCAGTGATGCCGGCGAAGGCGCGCGTCGAAGTTCGGGCGTTGGCCTTCAATTCGTTGTAGAGGTCCAGCTTGGTGCCCCGCAGTGCCGGAGCGACGCCGAATCCGAAAACCGTCGCCAGGCTGAGAGCGACCGTGAAGGCGAGCACGCGCAGGTCGGGCGTGACGGCGAGCGCGCGCGGCACGACCATCAGGTCCAACCCGCGCAGCACCGGAAGAAGCCTCAGGAGGAACGGGGATAAGCGGTAGGCAAGAAGCAGCGCCAGCGCGGCGGCGGGAATGGCCAGCAGAAGGTTCTCGGCGAGCAGTTGCCGCACCACGCGCGCGCGCCCGGCGCCGATGGAAAGCCGCACCGCGATCTCGCGCCGCCGCTGCTCGCTGCGCACCAGCAGCAGTCCGGCGACGTTCGCGCAGACGGCAAGAAGCAGCAGGCCGACCGCGCCCATCAGCAGCAGCAGCGCGCTGGAGAACTGGTCGCGCAACTGCGACACGCCCCGGCCGACCGGCAGCAGATCGAGCCAGTAATCGTGCTCGTTCTCCAGGTTGCGCTGCAGTTCCTCGGCAGGCGCAGGCGGCTGTTTCGCCGCCAGCCACTGGCGGATGTCGGCATCGCCGACCGCCTGCAACTCGGGCAGCACGGCGCCGGCAACGGTGGCGCGCGACACGCCGGGACGGAGCCGCACGACGATCTCGAATTGCAGGCGGTCGGTGGCGGAACCAACCTCCGCTCCGAGCAGGGCCGGAGCCGCGGAGATGGGCAGGCGAATATCCGGCGCGCGCTCGATGTCGAGATCGTGGAACTCGGGGGCGATGACGCCGGCCACGACCAACGTATGGTCTTTCAAGCGAACCGTGCGCCCGATCACCGACGCATCGCCGCCGAACTGCGCTCGCCAGAACGGATAGCTGAGGACAATGGGGATTGTGCCGGAGGGTTCGGCGTCCGAAGCTGTGAGCAATCGTCCGGCCGCGGCGCGCACCCCCAGCTCGGAAAAATAGTTGGGGGAAACGAACTGGGTGTGCGCCAGCACGGTGGCCGCGCCGCTTTGCAGCGGGAAAAGCGATTCGTGGTTGTAATCTTCGGGTGATTGCTCGGCGACCACGCCGGAGAACAGGTCCGTGTGCGCGGCAAGGCTGAGGTACTGACGGTAGTCGAAGAGGATGTCAGGGCGAACCTGCTTCTGGCGCATCTTGCGCACCAGCACGAGGCTGCCCGGATCGCGCACCGGCAGCGGCTTCAGCAGCACGGCGTTGACGCAGGAGAAGATCAGGGCGTTGGCGCCGATGCCCACGCCCAGCAGAAGAATGACGGCGGCGCTGAACAGCTTGTTGCGGCGCAGCTGGCGTAGCCCGTAGCGAAAATCGCTCAACATGAAGGCGTGTGGCACAGGCGCTCTCGCCTGTGTTCTCCCTTGTCTCCGAATCTCCAGACACAGCCGAGGGCGGCCGTGCCACAGTTTGATGCCGTCCAAGGTGCGCCCAAGGGGCGATAGTGTCAACCGTCAGTGCGCGTGCGATTCGGCGACCGCGCTCGGCGCGTGCGCCGCGTCCGCTGTGGACAGCGCGGCCGCCCGCTCGACGAGGTGGATGTACTCCACGTAGGCAGCGACGAAGCGGCGCCCTGACGCGACACTCTCGCCGGCGTGCTCACGGGCGCGCACCGCTTCCGCGAAGCTGCGCCGGACGGCGGCCTCGACCCGACGCCCGCTGTCGGCGGCGACGTCGTCCACCTCGCCGGACTGCAATGCCCGATCGGCGGCGGCGATCTCCGGCTCCAGCGCGTCGGCCGGTTTGAGGCCGGTGAACGACGCTCCTTCTCCGGCGCGATGCAGGCGAATCACGGTTTCGAAGAACCAGGTGTCGGCCAGTTCGCGCGCCTCCGATCCCGAACTACGAACCGCGCGCGCGCGGGCGAACGCTTCGCGCACCTGGGCTTCGTCGTCCGCGCGTACCCACTTGAGGACAGGATTGAGATTGCCGTTTTCCAGCGCGGCGCGGGCGTCCTGGACTACGGGCCCGGCCAGGGAATCGCAATGAGCGAAGGACAGGCCGGTCCACAACAACACAACGGCGATGAGAAGGGCTGCTCGGCGGTACATCGTATTCAAACTCCTGGTGGTGGTTGGAAAAGCGCTTGCGCGCGGGAGGGGCCCAGCGAAGCCAGGATACAGCGGGCGCTGTGGCCGGGCGATGACCGAAGTCACAGTCGAGGACTGAAGGCGAAATGCCGGCCTATATACTTCCGCCATGTTTCGCACCCGCTTTGCGCGCGAGATCGTCGCCGAGTTCCTGCCCCCGGCGCGACGCGGCAAGAATGAGCGCGCCATCATCCTGTGCGACGGCATGCCCTCGATCCCGCGCAAGCAGTCGCTGTCCGAGTTTTTGGCGAAGAAGGGCTACTGGGTGTTTTATCCGCGCTATCGCGGGGCGTGGGAGAGCGACGGACAATTTCTCGCCCGCTCGCCCGAAGACGACATCCGCGACGTGCTGGACGGTCTCGGCGACGAGATCAACGAAACCGCCTTCGGACAGAGATTCCGTTGCCGGGCGCAAGAGATATTCGTCATCGGCGGCAGCTTCGGCGGCGCCGCGGCGCTCCTGGCCTCGCTGGATCCGCGCGTCAAGAAAGTAGTCGCCAATTGCCCGGTGGTGGATGGGAGAATTCTCGACAACGAAGAGGGGAAGGAGACCTCGAACCCGAGTTACGCCGCTTACATCCGCGAGGCCTTCGGCAATGGCTACCGCCTGAGCGAGCGCAACTGGAACAAGCTGCGCGCGGGGACATTCTTTAACCCGGCGCACCGCATCGCCGAACTCGATGCGCGCAAGATTCTCATGTTCCACGCCAAGGACGATCCCTACATTCCGTGGCGGGTGGTGAACGGGTTCGCTGAGAAGACCGGCATCCGGCTCAAGCTGTTCGCCCGCGGCGGGCATTTGAGCACGGACCGGACGGTACGCGCGCAGTGGAGCGTCATTCAGCGATTCTTCCGCGGTTGAGAAGAACCCAACGCAGAGCGGAGGACGCGGAGGAAGAAGAATTGATATTGAAAAATGAATATTGACTATTGATCTGCGCCGCGCGAATTTTGCGGGCAATATTCAATATTCATTATTCATTTTTCAATATTCAATTCTTGCTGCGCCCATCCGTATGCCGATCGCTATAGACAATAAGTTCTGTAGCCCGGGGGTGGTGTGCGGCCTTCCGTGTTCTTGCCTTTGAGCCGAAATCGTCATAGGCTACCCCCAATCGCGTGATCGAGTGAGGAGGTCACGCACATGCTCAGTCGTCGCCAGCGGTACGACATCGACCTGAACAAGCCTGCCAAGCAGGATCCCGCCGAGCGTGTGCGCAACTGGAACGAGGTCTACCAGCCCTATCACCCCGACATGGCCATGCAGGAGGCGCAGCGCTGTTTGCTGTGCGAGCACTCGCCCTGCATGCAGGCCTGCCCGGTGCACAACGACATTCCCGGCGCCTTCTTCCTGCTGGGGCAAGGCGACTTCGTAGGCGCCGCGCTCAAGTTTCTGGAAACCTCCAACCTGCCCGACGTGTGCGGCCGCATCTGCCCCCAGGAAAAACTGTGCGAGGGCGCCTGCATCGTGGGCGCGCAGAAGCCGCCCGTGACCATCGGCAAGCTGGAGGCGTTTTCCCTCGATTACCTGCGGCGCAACTACGGCTATCCGCCGCGCCAGCGCGAATCGCTGACCGGCATGCGCGTGGCCGTGGTCGGCGCCGGCCCGGCGGGATTGGCGGTGGCGGAGGAACTGGCCGCGCAAGGGCACGAGGTCACCGTCTACGACCTGTGGCCGGTGCCCGGCGGGTTGCTGCTCTACGGCATCCCCAATTTCAAGCTGAGCAAGGAAATCGTCTTCTCCAAGATCCAGGCGCTGGAAAACCTGGGCGTGAAGTTCGTTTGCAACTTCCACGTCGGCAAGGACCACCCGCTCGACGACTTCTTCCACCAGGGCTTCCACATGGTGTTCCTGGGCTATGGCGCGGTGAAGGGCGGCGAGATGCGCATCGACGGCGAGCACCTGCAGCACGTCTACCAGGCGACCGAGTACCTGGTGCGCGGGAACCTGCCGCCGGAGCTGCTGCCGGCGCAGTGGCTAGACCGCGACGATCCCCGCCCGCACAGCGGCGCGGTCACCATCGTGGTCGGCGGCGGCGACACCGGCATGGACTGCGTGCGCACCGCCCGCCGCCTCAATCCCGACGGCAAGGTGTACTGCCTCTATCGCCGCACCGAGGCCGAGATGCTGGGGCGCATGGAGGAGCGGGTGCACGCCAAGGAAGAGGGCGTCATCTTCGAGTACCTGACGCTGCCCATCAAATTCATGGGTGACGAGAACGGCGTGGTGAGGGCCGCCGAGTGTGTGCGCATGGAATTGGGCGCGCCCGACGCCAAGGGCCGCCGCTCGCCGGTGCCCATCGAGGGCTCCAACTTCATCCTGCCATGCGACACGGTGGCGCTGGCCATCGGCTACAACGCCGAAAATGAGATTCCCGAGGTCGATCACCTCCAAGCCACGAAGTGGGGAACCATCGTGGTGGAGAGCGAGGAGACCGGGCAGACTTCGCGCGAGGACGTCTATGCCGCCGGCGACAACGTGCGCGGCGCGGACCTGGTGGTCACCGCACTGGCGGCAGCGCGCAAGGCAGCAGCCGCGATGCATGGGAAGCTGATGCAGAAGAAGCGCAGCGGGCAATGGCCCCGGGTCACCGACAAGCCGGCCGCCTGAACATTCCTGCCCTTCGTGGGACCATCGTGTCCTTCGTGTGAGCCGGCCCTCTTGGTTCACACGAAGGACACGATGGTCTCACGAAGGTCGTAAAGCGACACTGCGTGGAAGAGGGCCCGCCGGCTGGAAGCCGGCGCTACGCTTCGAAGAAGACGCAAAAAGACACAAGCGGCGAGCTCAGCTCGCCGCTTGTCTTTTTACCCATGCCTATTGCTTGGGCGTTGCCCCACCCGAGGACGCGGGACACTGGCCCGTGCCGCGGCCGATCTTCGTCACCTGGATGCTGGGCTGGCTCGACGAGGAAGCGCTCGCGCCCGCGCTGCCGGCGACCGAGCCGGAGGACGCGCTGCTGCCCGAGCCCTTATCGACCGTGCCCATCACCGCGATCGGCTCGCCAATGTGCTTGGAGAGAATCGACACGTCGGCGGTGGGCGGCGTGACCAGTTTGTAGGTGGTCCCGTTTTTGTCGGTCAGCGTGTAGTTCGGCTGCGACCCTCCGAGGCAGCCCTCGGTGATGGACACGTCCGAGCTTTGGGCCCCGGCGCCCGGAGCGGATTGACCGGCAGCGCCCGACTGCGCGCTCGGCGAAGCGGCCCCGGTATCGGGAGCCGATGGACTGGGAGACTGCGCACTCGGCGAAGCGGACTGGCCACTCTGGGTTGCACTCTGGCCCGAACTGCCGGCCTGAGCGCCCGTCGGTTCCTGCTGCGCCATCAGCCACGCGGCCGACAGGCAAAGGATAGCGATGCACATCATGGTCTTTCTCATTTGGAACCTCCATTGGCTTGCGCGCGCTCAGCGCGGCAATCTCCTCTTAGAGGAGTTGCTCACGGGCAGGTTTGTCCTTCCGTGAACTTTCTTTCAGCTACTCGGACGTTTGTCTCTGGCCGGAGTTCCTGCTCGCGCTACTTTGCTCGTCGTTATCTGCGAATTCCGGCTTTGCCGGCCTTCGTGCGACCTTCGTGTGAACCGGCTCTGTTGGTTCACACGAAGGACACGAAGGTCGCACGAAGGACACAGAGCAGAGCGCGCCGTATTTGCGTCCTCGCTGGAGCGTTCTGTACTCCCGCTCCTGTGTGATACCGTCGCTGCTGATGACCGCGCCGCCTGCGATGCGTCTGGACCAGTACGCGCCCCGTCCTGCTCACCTGAAATGGCTTCTCGATTCCGATCCTGCCATCCGCTGGCAGGTGATGCGGGACCTCACCGACGCTTCGCCGGAGGCCATTGCCGCCGCGCGCGCGCGCGTGGCCACCGAAGGCTGGGGCGCCGCGCTTCTCGCCCGTCAATCGCGCGCCGGCACCTGGGGCAAGCAGGACCGCGGGCTGCTGGTTACGCTGTATAGCCTCGTCCTCCTGATGGACCTCGGTCTCGATCCGGCGAGCAAGCAGGCGCGCAGGATGATGGAGCGGGTGGAGAAACACCTGATATTTCAACCGCTCGGCAACCGGCCATTCCTGCACGGCGAAACCGAGCCTTGCATCAACGGCCGAATCCTCGCCCTGGGCGCATACTTCTGCAACCCCAACGACGCGTTGGCCCGGCGACTTCTGAGCGAGCAACTCGAAGATGGCGGCTGGAATTGCGAAGCGGTGGAGCCTTCCGCCAAACGTCCCAAGAGCAAGCGCTCGTCATTCCACACCACCATCTGCGTGCTGGAAGGACTGCTGGCGTACCAACGCGCCGGGCGCAAGTTGGCGGCGGTCAGCAAGGCGCGCCGGCGCGGCGAGGAGTACCTGCTCGAGCGGCGCATGTTCCGCTCGCTGCGGACGGGCGAAATCATCGACGAACGCTGGCTGCGCTTTTCCTATCCGGCGTTCTGGCATTACGACGTGCTGCGCGGGCTCGATTACCTGCGCGATGCGGGCGTCAAGCCCGACCACCGCGTGCGGGAGGCGATCGAGGTGGTGATTCAGCGCCGCCACCAGAACGGACGCTGGCCTTTGAACCTGCTGCATCGCGAGCGCATTCCGCTGGAGATGGAGACCGAGATCGGCAAGGCCAGCCGCTGGAACACGCTGCGCGCGCTGCGCGTGCTGCGCTGGTACAAGAATTCCGCAGCATGAAATGTCCGCCCGTTCAGAATTGCCGTCCGCCGCCGGGCGATAACGTCTTCTCGTATTCGTACAGTTCCATGCCAAAGAAATCGGAGACGCGGCCGGTGCGGCGATATCCGTTCTTTTCGTAAAACCTTATGGCGCGCTGCAGGGGAGCGGTGGTGTTCAGGGTCACGCGCGAGCAGTTGCGGTCGCGCAGTTCGTCTTCGACAGCGCGCAGCAACAGCCCCGCGGCGCCGGATCCCTGCGCTTCCGGCAGCACCGCCATGCCGCGCACGTGTCCATGGCCGGGCGATTTCACGCGGCCGCCGATCGTCCCCACGATCCGGCCATCGCTCTCGGCCACGAACAATGCCATCGAAGCCAGGCGCTGCCGCACAGTCTCGGCAGTCAGAACGGTGTCGGCATAGCCCGCAGCCGTGTATTGCTCCCGTACCGGTTCGAATGCGATGGCCAGGCAGTGGAGGATCGCGTCCGCGTCCTCGGCGCGGGCTGCGCGGATCGAGATCGAAGTCACGTCTGCTACCGATGCTGTCTCCCGGCGAAAGAAGCAGGTTTAATCGCAAGGACGCAAGGGTGCGGAAAGGAGTCACCTTTGCGTACCTTTGCGACCTTTGCGGTAAATTTCGACCCCATCGCATCCGCAACCAGGGTCGCCGAATCGAATCTTGCGGAGGCAAGGATGGCAGAGAACGGGGTGCGTTTGCTGGGGATCGCCGGCAGCTTGCGGCGCGAGGCGTTTTCCAAGGCGGTGCTGCGCGGCGTGGTCGACGCGCTGGCCGGCAAGGCGAAGATCGACGTCTTCGATATTGCCGAGATCCCGCTTTACAACCAGGACGTCGAGGCCGAGGGCGCGCCGGAAGCGGTGCAGCGCCTGCGCGAGGCGATTGCCGCCCACGACGGCGTGGTGATTGTCTCGCCGGAATACAACTACGGCATTCCCGGCGTGCTGAAAAACGCGCTCGACTGGGCTTCGCGGCCCTACGGAAAGTCGGCGATGAACGGCAAGCATGTGCTGGTGATCACCAGTTCGCCGGGAGTGCTGGGCGGGGCGCGGGCCCAGCACCAGGTGCGCGAAACGCTGGAGCGCATGGGCGCGCGCCCGCTGGTGTGGCCCCATGTGACCATCGGCAGCGTCTCTGACAAGGTGCGTGACGGCAAGCTGGTCGACGAGAAGTCGCTGAAGTTCTCTGTGGACGCGGTGGAGGCGCTGCTGCGGGAGATACGGCGGGATGCGAATGAGGCAGTCCGGGCAGCGTAACGGAGCTCTTTCCGTCCCTCAAGATAAAGTCATCCCGAGCGAAGCGAGGGATCTGTTGTAGACCGCCACGGGATCGCTGGTGTCTACAACAGATTCCTCGCTTCGCTTGGCACGACTTTATCTAGTGGCTTCTTCCCACCTTCTCCCCGCGGTGGAACATCTCCAGCTCCGCAGCTTCTTTCTGCGCGCGCACCTTCCTCCCGTGCTCGTGC
>DASUBK010000065.1:0-4693 GCA_035763305.1 Terriglobales bacterium
GGCCATCGGGACGCACCGCGGTACCGTCGGAGCCCAGACTCACCCACGGCTGCTTCATGGCGTACCGAACGTCGTCTTCCGACATGGTGAAGAACACCATCAGCACGTGGCCGTTCTCCTCGGAGAGAAGGTTGAGGACGGTGTCGGCGGGCTCCTCGTGGCGCGCCTCGGCGATTTCGGCGATGGATTTGCCTTCGTACTTCTGGTTGGCTTCGCCGCGCAGCGAGGCGACGATCTGCTTGCTGGGATCGAAGTTGCTCTTCACCACCGCTTCGCGAATGCGGGCGCGCTGGGCGGGATCGCGCAGCCGCTCGACCAGCGCCTTGGTCCCGCCGTCCATCGCCCACTGCGGCACGTCGGTGGTGAGCGTGGTGCTGCTGGCGATGTAGGGATACTGGTCGGCGCTGATCTCCAGTCCCCGGGCGCGCGCCTGGTCAATGAGCGCGACCGCGTCCTTGATGTGCCCCCAATTCGCTTTTCCGGAGGACTTGATGTGCAGGATGTGCACGGGAATGTGCGCCTGCTCGGCGATGGTGATGGTCTCCTGGATCGCGTCCAGCAGGTGCGAGCTCTCGTTGCGGATGTGCGAGGTGTAGATGCCGCCGTACTGCGAGGCGACTTTCGCCAGTTCCACCAGTTCGTCGGTCTTGGCGTACGAGCCGGGCGGATAGATCATGCCGGTCGACAGGCCCAGCGCACCCTCTCTCATGGAAGCTGCGACCAGCGCCTTTTCCTTGTCCAGTTCGGGCGGAGTGGGAGCGCGCATGGCGTAGCCCATGGCGCAGGCGCGGACGCTGCCGCCCGCTACATAGCTGCCCACGTTGACCGACGTGCCCTGGCGGAGCAGCTTGCGGAAATATCCGTTCAAGTCGGTCCAGTCGCGCTTGATGTGCAAATCGGCATCGCCCGCGGCGGCCTCTTCCTTCACCGCCGGGCAGACCGGCGCGACCGATGACGCTTCGCCCAGGATTTCGGTGGTGACGCCCTGGCGAATCTTGCTCTCCGCGTTGCCGTCTACCAGCAGCGACAGGTCGGAGTGGGTGTGCATGTCGAAGAAGCCGGGCGAGACCGCCATGCCGTTGGCGTCGATCACGCGCCGCGCGCTGCCCTTCAGGTCGCGGCCGATCTTCACGATGCGATCTCCGCGAATGGCCACGTCCGCAGCCACCCAGGGATTCCCCGCGCCGTCGTAGACGCGACCGTTGCGTATGAGCAGGTCGTAGGCGGGCGTCGCGCCGCTGGCCGGCTTGGATTTTTTGCTTTGGGCGAAAACGGAAACCGTCATCAGTCCGACCAGGAATAGGAAGGCGCAGGAAGAGAGCTTCACAGCCACCCCGAGGAATAAAATTTTCTTCCGAAAGCGCGGCAGTATACATCACCTCATCTGGCGATCTGGTCATCCGGTGATCTGGCGATCGGAACTGAGCCGTCAACGATCTGCGGATCACCGAATGACCAGGCATTTCGGAGGCTGAGATGTCCGAAGTTCAAGTTGAATCCACGCGCGGCCTGCAACACTCGGTGACGGCGCGCGGCCACCAATTCGTCTCCGACGAACCCGCGGGCGTGGGGCAGGATGCGGGGCCGACGCCGTATGAATACCTGCTGGCCGCGCTGGGCGCGTGCACCTCGATGACGCTGCTGATGTATGCGCGGCGCAAGGGCATTCCGCTGGAGAGCGTACGCGTGCGCCTGCGCGACCAGCGGGTCCATGCCGCCGACTGCGCCGACTGCGAAAGCAAGGAGGGGCACATCACCGAAATTGCCCGCGACATCGAATTGCGGGGACCATTGAACACCGAACAGCGTAACCGCTTGCTGGAGATCGCCTCTAAGTGCCCGGTGCACAAAACCCTGACGGCGGAGATCAAGGTGAGGGACCGGCTGGTGGAAAAGCAGAATTTCAGATTGAAGATTTCCGATTGAAGATTAGTCCTTGGTGGAACCAAGGGCCTGTGAAATATGTACCAGGATGTGCTGGATTAATTCGGTTTCCCGAATTATTGTGTTGCGCCGCAAGAGGAGACGACATGCCGAAATACATCATCGAACGCGAGATTCCCAATGCCGGCAAGCTGAGCGCCGACGAGTTGCAGGGCGTGGCGCAGAAATCGTGCAGCGTGCTGCGCAACATGGGTCCGGCGATCCAGTGGGTGGAGAGCTTCGTCACCGACAACAAGGTGTACTGCGTTTACATCTCGCCCAACGAGGAGATGATCCGCAAACACGCGCAGGAGGGCGGCTTCCCCGCCAACAAGATCAGCGAGATCCGGCGCATGATCGACCCCACCACGTCGGAGAAGCGGTGAATTTCAGATTGAAGATTTCCGATTGAAGATTGGGTCCAGGGCTCTCCTGGACCTCTTCGCTTTAGGGCAGATCGAGGCGAGGAATTGAATATTGAAAAATGAATGATGAATATTGGCCGTGAGTTCGCGTGACAACCCGGCCAATATTCATCATTCATTTTTCAATATTCAATTCCTCCGCAGGTCGCGAGCGACCCGAGCCGTGGCAGATCTGAAATCTAAAATCTGAAATCAGCTCTGCCCTCCCGGCACCGGCGCTTCGGCGGGGCGCGGTCGGTTCTCCCCGCGCTGCAGGTAGGCGTTCTCCACGTATTGCGAGACCATCCGCTGGGTGTTGAAGAACGAGCCGTTGAAGGCGATGGCGGAGCGCATCACCTCGGTGAAGCGCTGCGGACGGCCGTAGAACATGGGCACGATCTCGCGCTCCAGCTTGTCGTAGAGCGTCGCCAACTCCGCTGCCGGATCTTCCGTCGGCTCCAGGCCGCCGATGCTCCAGCCGGTGACGCCCTCGATGTGGCCTTCGATCCACCAGCCGTCGAGCACGCTGAAGCTGGGCACGCCGTTGAGCGCCGCCTTCATGCCGCTGGTGCCCGAAGCCTCCTGCGGCCGCATGGGATTGTTCACCCACACGTCCACGCCGCTGGTGATCAGCTTGCCCCAGTGCATGTCGTAGTTCTCCACGTACACGCAGCGGATGCTCTGCGACACCGCCGAGGCGCCGGAAAACACGCGCCGGATCAGGCTCTTGCCGCCTTCATCGCGGGGATGCGCCTTGCCGCCGTAGACAATCTGGATGGGGCCGGTCTTGCGCGAAATCGCCTGCAGGCGCTCCCCGTCGCGGAAGATCAGGTCGGCGCGCTTGTAGGTGCTGGCGCGGCGGGCGAAGCCCAGGGTCAGCACCTCGGGATCGAGTTGCACCCCGTGGCGCTCGCGGATGCGATCGAAGAGCTGCACCTTCGCCGTCTGGTGCGACTTGCGAATCTCTTCGGGAGGAACGCTGATGGCGTAGCGGAGATAATTGTTGTCGTTGCGCCACTCGGGGATGAAGCGGTCGAAGAGCTCGACGAACGGATCCGACACCCAGGTGCCGGCGTGCACGCCGTTGGTGATGGCGCTGATGTCGTAAGTGGGGAACATGCCGCGCGACACTTCGCCGTGCTTCATGGCCACGCCGTTGACGTAGCCGGAGAAGCGCAGCGCCAGATAGGTCATGTTGAGCACATCGCCGTGCCACGCCTGCGCCTCGGTCAGCAGTTCCGTGCGCTCCGGGCCGAGGACCTGCTCGGCGAGCTGGCGATTGAATTGATCGTGGCCCGCGGGCACCGGCGTGTGGGTGGTGAAAATGCAGGCGCGGCGCACGCCGTCGATGTCGCCCTTCTTCACCCGGCCGGCGAAGCTCTGCGCCAGGCGGCGCTCCAGCAGGCCGAGCGCCAGCAGCGCCGAGTGGCCTTCGTTCATGTGGTAGCGCTTGACGTCGTGCCCGAGTTTGCGCAGGATCTCCAACCCGCCGATGCCCAGCAGCAGCTCCTGGCACAGGCGATAGTGATCGTCGCCGCCGTAAAGATGGTCGGTGAGCCCGCGGTCCCAGGGCGAGTTCTCCGGCAGATCGGTGTCGAGCAGGTACACCGGCACGATGCCGCCGGTGTGGCCGCGGACGGTGTACTGCCAGGCGCGCACCGCCACCTGCCGGCCTTCGAGCAGGACATCCACCTTGGCGTCGGTAGCGGTGAGCTGCGCCGGATCCCACTGCTGCGGCGACTCGTACTGGTTGCCGCCGGGATCGAGATGCTGGCGGAAATAGCCTTTGCGGTGCACCAGGCTGACGGCGACGATGGGCACGTGCATGTCGGCGGCGGAGCGCAAGGTGTCGCCCGCCAGCACGCCGAGGCCACCGCTGTAGGTGGGAATGTCCGGCTCGAGCGCGATCTCCATCGAGAAATAGGCGATCGCCGGCAGGTTCGTTTTCACATCCATGGGAATGATGGCCCGAGGCGGGACCTGCGGCTAGTATAGCCTGCGTGATTTCCGATGGAAGATTTCAGATTTCGGATGGGAGCGAGATTTCCACAGGCCGAAGAAGAATTGAATATTGAAAATTGAATAATTGCCGTGAGCATCGAAATACGGCGCCTCGTCCACGATGCTGACCGGCCAATATTCATGATTCAATTTTCAATATTCAATTCTTTTAGGCTTATGCGCCTTCCCGCGCGTGCGATGACTCGAAAGCCGCGCCCCAGTCCCCCGCCAATCTGCAATCTGAAATCTTCAATCTGAAATCTCTTGCAATCACATCATGGCCACGTGCACGCCGGCGGCGTAGAGCACGCGCTGGCGCTCGCTGCCGCTCATGCCCGACGCGGCCTTGATGTAGGCGTCGCGCA
>DASUBK010000066.1:0-10555 GCA_035763305.1 Terriglobales bacterium
TCTTCTCCAGCCCATAATGATCTTCGTTCAGCACCTTCTCGGCGCGCGTGATGTTGCGAATCTCTTTTGACTTCTTCTTCCACGGAACCGCGAGCAGCCAGTCGAGGTAGTTGCGCGAGACAGATGACTCGGCCGACATCGGCGGCATGGCTTCGAGCTTCTTCAGCTCCTGGATGGCCTTGGCGTGCACATCCTTGGGCATGCCGGCGGAGTCGACCTTCTTCTTCAACTCGTCGAACTCGCTCTTCTCGCCGCGGCCCAGCTCCTTCTGGATGGCCTTGATCTTCTCGTTGAGGTAGTACTCTTTTTGCGCCCGCTCCATCTGCCGCTTCACCCGCGACTGGATGGTGCGATCCATATTCAGCTTCTCGATCTCGATCTCCAGCACGTCAGCGACGCGGTTCAGCCGCTCGGCGGGATCGAAAATCTCCAGGAGCTCCTGCTTCTCCTCGATGGAAAGCTGCAGGTTGGCGGCGATGGTGTCGGTCAGCTTGGAGGGGTCCTCCATGCGCACGGCCGCGATCATGGTCTCGTAATTCAGCGACTGGCACAGCTTTACGTACTGTTCGAATAGCGAGGTAACGCGCTGCATGGCGGTTTCCATGGCGGGCGTGACCTCCGTCGCGTACTTGGCGGTGCGGATGGTGGCCTGGAAATAGCCGTCGGCGTCGGTGACCTGCAAAATCTTGCCGCGCTCGATGCCCTCGACCAGCACCTTGATGTTGCCGTCGGGCAGCTTGAGCGATTGCACGATGTTGACGATGGTGCCCACCTGGTAGAGCTCGTTGGGCTTGGGTTCGTCCACGCTGGCGTCGTGCTGGGTGGCCAGGAAGATCTTCTTATCGGCGGCCAGGGCCTCCTCCAGCGCGCGCACGCTGGACTCGCGGCCGACCACGAACGGGGTCATCATGTGAGGGAAGATGACCACGTCGCGGATGGGCATCATGGGGAGCTTTCTGGTCTCGAATTTTTCCTTGGTCTGGGTCACTGGTCCGCCTTTGTCGAGATTCGCGCCCGGGGCGCAGAAATTCGCCGGCGCGCCCCAGCGCGGCGGGAATTTCGTACTGATGCTCTCATTATAAATCGAGCCGCGCGATGGAAAAGTTTTTCACCGCGACACGCCTCAGGAAGAACACCTTGACACGGGGACAGAATAGGACTTCCGGCTATCCGCGGCTGAAAATCAGGGCCACCAGCGCCGCCGTGTCGAGGGCGAAAATGGCCATCACCAGCAGCGAAAGCATCGCCAAGGAAAGCGACCTGGGGACGGCTACCAGCGAGCGCTCGGCGCGGAAGAGCAGGACCACGACCAGGAAGTACAGGGCAATCCAGGCGGCCACGGGAATGAGGCGAAACCAGGGGTTCAGCGCGGCGACGTGTCCGGCGGCGATAGCAGCCGCCAGCCAAAACAGCAGCGTCCCCGCCGCGGTCAAAGCACCTACCAGCCTGCCGTTCGATCCCAACATTCTTAGCGGTTCACCGGATTCATCCTAGCTGCGCCGCACTTGACCCGAATGGAACAGCGGTGCTTTGTTCCGGAATCAGAACACGGCGGAATCGGTGCAACCCGCCAACAACGAAAAAGCCTGCCGGGAATTCCGGCAGGCTGCGTCGGCGTGACAAAACTATTCCTGCGGAATCGTCAGTCTCTTGCGCACCGGGGGCTGCGTGGAAGTTGGGCTGCTAGCCGCATCGGCGCTGCCCGCGGCCAGCTCCGAGGCGCGGTACTTGGGCTCGCTGACGTAGCCGTGGATGTGGTTCTTGGTGATGCTCTGCACCACCAGCTGCACCGGCTGGCCGCTGTCGGTGTTCAGGAAGACGACCGGCTCGAACAGGTTGACGTGCTTCTTGTCGAGCTGCGCGTCGTCCACCATCAGCTGCAGGTCGGCGTACTGGTGCTTGGTGTTGGCCTTCTTCAGCTTGATCCCTACCGGCCCGGCGGCGCGGAACTGCTTGGTTTTGTCGATATCGAATTCGTAGTAATTGCGCTCGCCCTTGCGCTGCAGCAGGA
This sequence comes from Terriglobales bacterium, assembly GCA_035763305.1. Lineage (GTDB taxonomy): Bacteria > Acidobacteriota > Terriglobia > Terriglobales > Acidobacteriaceae > DASUBK01. The sequence goes on from DASUBK010000066.1 coordinate 2,012, forward strand.
CCACCTCCTGGTGGTTCTTGGCGATGCCGGCGCTCAGCTCGGTCTTGGCGCCGTTGAGGTCGCTGCGGGTGGCCTCGATCTGCTGCCGGGTGTCGTCAAGCTCCGACTGCATTTTCTTCCAGCGCGGATCGTCGGCGCGGCGCTGCGGGTGCGCAGCCACCCGGCGGCGGGTCACGGCGCGGCGCTGCACCGCGGCCTGGCGTTCCTGCTCGGCGGCGGTCATCTGGTTGATCTTGTCGGTGAGAGCGGCGATCTGCGCCTGGGTGGTATTCAGCGAGGCGGAAATCTGTTGGTTCTGGGCGGCGAGATGGTCGGCCTGGCCACGCTCGTGAAAGGCATAGCCCATCAGGCCCACGCACAGGGCCAGCACGGCAATCACGATGGCGGCGCCGTAGCCCTGCAACGGCATGCGGCTGGCCGGCTCGGCGGCTTGAATGGTTTGGGCTTCCTGGGGACGGTACTCCTGATCCATGGTCGTTCTCCTGCGGACGCGCTCCCAGCCCCGAATGCAACGCAGCTGCCAATCGCAAGTACCTGGTTTTCCTGACATTTGTGCGTAGCTAAGGTTGCGCCCGCGAGCAGAATCGGTTTCCAGCGTGAAAATCTTGCCGGGCTCCGCCCACTGGATGCTGCTTCTGACTCTCCTTCCCAATGTGGTACACCATTAAGCCGTGCTTCCTCCCCTTCCCACCTTTACCGATGTCCTTCTGGCTCGCCGCCAGATTCGTCCCTACCTGCACCCTACGCCACTCTACGAGTATCCCGCGCTGTCGAAGCTCACCGGCGCCGTCACCTGGGTCAAGCACGAAAACCACCAGCCGGTGGGTGCGTTCAAAGTTCGCGGCGGAGTGAACCTGCTGTCGCAGATGCCGGAAGAGGAGCGGCGGCGCGGCGTCATCAGCGCCTCCACCGGCAATCACGGGCAGTCGGTGTGCTATGCGGCGCGGCTGTTCGGAGTCAAAGCCACCATCTGCGTGCCGGAAAACGCCAACCCGGTGAAGGTGGAATCCATGCTGGCGATGGGAGCGCGCGTGCTGCCCCACGGGCGCGATTTCGACGAGGCGCGCGAGTTCTGCGAGCAGCAGGCGCGGGAGCACGGCTATCGCTATATCCATTCCGGCAACGAGCCGCTGCTGGTCGCGGGCGTGGCCACGGCGACGCTGGAAGCCTTGGAGGAACATCCCGGAATCGAGATCTTGCTGGTTCCCGTCGGAGGAGGGAGCGGCGCTGCCGCGGCCTGCCTGGTAGCCAAGACTCTGAATCCCAAGATTCGCGTCATCGGGGTGCAATCGGAAGCTGCGCCTGCCGCCCATCTCTCCTGGAAGGAACGGCGCATCGCGACCTCGACCATGAAAACGTGCGCCGAAGGCCTGGCGACTCGGGTCGGCTTCGAACTGCCGCAGCAGATCCTGCGCGAGCTGCTGGACGACTTCCTGCTGGTGAGCGAGGAGGAACTCCGCCGCGCCACTTACCTGATGATCGAGAAGACGCGCAACCTGGTGGAGCCCGCCGGAGCAGCGCCACTCGCCGCCGCGCTGCGGATGAGCGTGGAAATCGCCGGGCGAACTGTCGCGCTGATGTGCAGCGGCGGCAATCTTTCCCCAGCGCAGGCGGCGGAGATCCTACAGGAGCCGAAGAGAGGCGCATCCTAAGCTGTTGGAGATCAACCACTTGCAACTGCTGAATTTGTCAACAATTGTGCCTTTGTGCATGACAACCTGGGCAGCAACAGGTGAATCTCACGCTGGGACGGGGCGCGCCACGTGTCGAGCAAGGGCATTCATCTGGTTGCCGGGCCTTCCAAGGCCGACGAAAAGCCGTACACGAACACTCGCCTCGTGCTTTCCGATTACCTCGCCGACATCCTGGTGGACCGCCGCTTCGTTCCCCCTATCTACCACTGGGTCGTGCAGCGAATCGGCTCGGCCGACGTAGTGAAGTGGGGCCAGGAAGCATCGTTTGAGGAGGCGGAGACCGCGGCGCGCGAGTGTATCGCGCGGCGCGCCGCCACGGCGGAAAAACAGAGAACTCATTAGCCGCGACACGCAACAGCCACGGGGGCGCGCGGGCGCATCCTACATTGCGAACGACCCGATAAGTTTTTCAAAACAGCTATGGCGCCTGGCGTTCAGCGACGGGGGACCATCTTGTGTGTGGTGGATCGCCGCCGCAATCCGGTGGCGCGCACCCTCCAGCACGCCGGCTTTACCGTGATTGAGACCTTCACCACCGACCTGGCGGTGGCGCTCTGCGTCTCCAATCAGATTGATTGCGTGGTGCTGGACCAGGAATTCTTCGTCGAGACCGATGGCTGGTCGGTAGCGCAGTCTCTCAAGATGGTACGCCCCAGCATGTGCGTGCTGCTGGTCAGCCGCGCCGCACGCCTCAACGACAAGCTGCCCAACGCAGTGGACGCTATCGTTTCCACCCGCCAGCCGCAGGATGTCGTGGACACCATCCGCCGCCTGCTGGACCTGGGAGCCGAAGCCAAGGCCTCCGACGACTAGGCCGCGCGGCGCCAGAACCGGCCGATGGTGCGGCTGAAGAGCCGTTCCGAATCCAGCATACCCAGCAACAGGGAAGAAGAACGGGCGGGATCGCTGACCGCAATCACCGCCGCGCACAGCGAGACCAGCAGCGGGTGGCTGCTGGAGTGGCGGACGCGGGTAACCAGGGAATGAATCACATCAGCACCAAGGGTGAGCGTCGGAACAGCGGCGACGCATGCCGGACACTCTGATGTCGATTGTGAGTTCCGGGATTGCTGCTGGGGATAGCAAGCGAGGTTCCCGCTGCCGAGTGCCGATTGCCGAATGCCGATTGACCGCAGGCGCGCCTGCGGCTACGTAATTTTTGCGCACAAACGAAAACCGCAGGCGAGGGCGCCTGCGGCTACGTAATTCGTTTGGAATCCGGCTACCCGGCCTTTTCCATCACTGCCACCGACAGGTCGCGCTTCTCCACCATCTCGCGCGTGACCTCGAACTCCTTGAGCCGCTTCTGGCTGGGCAGGTGGTACATCAGGTCCAGCATCAGCTCTTCCAGGATCATGCGCAGGCCGCGGGCGCCCACCTTGCGGTTGAGGGCCTCGCGGGCGATGGCGCGCAGCGCCTCGTCGTTGAAGCGCAGCTTCACGTTCTCAAACTCGAACAGCCGCTGGTACTGTTTGATGATGGCGTTGCGCGGCCGGGTAAGAATTTCAACCAGGGCGGACTCGTCGAGGTCGTTGAGGATGCCCACCACCGGCAGGCGCCCTACGAACTCGGGAATCAGGCCGAACTTGATCAGGTCCTGCGGCTCCGCCTGCTGCAGCAACTCGGTGTCGCGGCGGTTGGCGCTGAAGGCCGGCTTCTCTTTCTCCTCGCCGCTCTTGAAGCCCAGCGCTTTCTTGCCGACGCGCCGGCCTACGACTTTCTCCAAACCGACGAATGCGCCGCCGCAGATGAACAGGATGTTGGTGGTGTCGACCGGCGTGAATTCCTGGTGCGGATGTTTGCGGCCGCCCTGCGGGGGCACGTTGGCGATGGTGCCTTCCAGGATCTTGAGCAGCGCCTGCTGCACGCCCTCGCCGCTCACGTCGCGGGTAATGGAGGGGTTCTCGTCCTTGCGGCCGATCTTGTCCACTTCGTCGATATAGATGATTCCGGTCTGCGCCCGGCCCACGTCGCCGTCGGCGGCCTGCAGCAGCTTGAGGACGATGTTCTCCACGTCCTCGCCCACGTAGCCGGCCTCGGTCAGGGTGGTAGCGTCCACGATGGCGAAGGGCACGTCCAGCATCTTGGCCAGGGTCTGCGCCAGCAGCGTTTTGCCGGTGCCGGTCGGCCCAATCAACAGGATGTTGGACTTGGTCAGCTCCACCTCGCTGTTGCGCTGCCGGTTCATGTGGATGCGCTTGTAATGGTTGTAAACCGCGACCGCCAGCTTCTTCTTGGTCTGGTCCTGCCCGATGACGTATTGATCGAGGAACGTCTTCACCTCGGCGGGCTTGGGTAAATGATCGGGAGCGGCGGCGGGATGGGCTTCGGTACGGTCGTCTTCCAGGATGGAATTGCAGACGGCTACGCACTCATCGCAGATGTAGGCGCGGGGATAATCGCTGGGCGACGAAATGAGCTTGGCGACCGCGTCCTGGGACTTGTGGCAGAAGGAGCAGCGCAGGGACTCCTCGGAACCAGACCGTGATTTCACTCGTGAACTCCTTGGCCAGATCGTGCGCTTACAACGGCAGCCCCCATCCGTTCCAGCTGCCGTAACTCATTCTCGCATAAAAATCAGCAGCCGTGGCTCCCGCCGGTCACTCCGCGATGGTTACCAAAGGGGTGAACCGGGCCGGATTTTCCACAGGCTGTGTGGCACGGGTCTTCGACCCGTGAACGCGGTCCGAGACCCGCGCCACACAACCTATCTCGGCTGGTAGATGATGTCGTCGATAATCCCGTATTCCTTGCCCTGCTCGGCGCTCATGATGAAGTCGCGCTCCACGTCTTTTTCCACCTTTTCCAGCTTCTGGCCGGTGTGCTTGGCCATGATCTGGTTGAGCAGCTCGCGCATGCGCAGAATTTCGCGGGCATGAATATCGATGTCGGTGGCCTGCCCGGAGAGGCCTCCCATAATGTGCGGCTGGTGGATCAGGATGCGGGAGTTGGGCAGGGCAAAGCGCTTCTTGGCCGCCCCGGCCGACAGCAGCACCGCCGCCATGGACGCCGCCTGCCCGATGCAGATGGTCATCACGTCGGGCTTGATGTACTGCATGGTGTCGTAGATGGCCATGCCCGCGGTGATGGAACCGCCCGGCGAGTTGATGTAGAGCTGGATGTCCTTTTCCGGGTCCTCGGCGGCGAGGAACAGCAGCTGGGCGATGACCAGGTTGGCGACGTTGTCGTCGATCGGCGTGCCAATGAAGATGATGTTGTCGCGCAGCAGGCGGCTGTAAATGTCGTACGCGCGTTCTCCGCGCCCCGTCTGCTCGATAACCATGGGGACCAGCATGTCGTTCTCCTCAGCTTGCGTTTCGTGTTTCAGTTTCAGCCCAGGCAACCGAGCTGTCCATCCGACGCGGGCCCTATTTATGCGGACTTCTTGTACAGGTAATCCAAGGTCTTCTCGCTGCGCAGCCGGTTGCGGATGCGCTCGATGGCGCCGTCCTTGGTGAGCCGCGCCCGCACCGCCTCCGGAGTCTGTTGCGCCTGCTGCGCCACCGCCTCGATCTCGCGATCGATCTCCTCGTCGGTGACTTCGATGCTTTCCTTGTCGGCAATTTTGTCCAGCAGCAGGTTGGCCTTGACCTCGCGCAGCGCCGCGTCGCGCTGGCCGGCGCGCAGGCGGTCGAAATCCATGCGCCGCATGTCCTCCGCCTTCATGCCCTGGGCGGCCAGGGCGCGCAGACCGCGCTCCAGGCGGATGTCCACCTGCCGGTCCACCAGAGACTCGGGCACTTCGAAGGGGTGGCGGCGTACCAGTTCGTCCAGGATCTTTTCTTTGCCCTCGTGCTCGGCGGCGTGCTGCTTCTCGTGCTCCAGGCTCTCGCGGACCTTCTGCTTCAGCTCGTCCAACGACCCGAAACTGCCCACCGACTTGGCGAAGTCGTCGTTCAACTCCGGCAGCTGCTTCTGCTTCACCGCCTTGATCTGCACGGTGTAGTTGAAGGTTTTCCCCGCCAGGCGGCGGTCGGCGAAGTCCTCGGGATAATTCACCTCGAAGGTGCGAGTCTCGCCCGGCTTGGCGCCGCGCAGATTGTCGGAGAAATCGCGCACCGTGTTGGCGCCGCCCATCTCCACCAGCACGTCATCCACTTTGACCGGCTTCTGCTCGCCCGTCGTCGGCGCGGTTTCCGGCCCGCCGGCGGAATTCTTGGGCACGCCTTCAAACGAGACTTGGGCAAAATCGCCGTCGGCCAGCGCCCGGTCCTCCAGCGCGGTGTAGGTCGCCTGCTGCTCGCGCAGGTTGCTCAGCGACTGCTCGACCTCTTCGTCCTTCACCGCGGTGTCCGGCTTCTCGATGCGCAGTTCCTGGTAGCCGGCAACGTCGATCTCCGGCAGCACCTCGAAACTGGCCTTGAAGCGCAGCGGCTCGCCTTCGTGCAGGTGCAGGTCGGTGACCCGGGGTTGCGACACCGGGACCAGGCCCTGCTTGTCGGTTTCCTGGTGGAAATACTTGGGCACCAGCGACTCGATGACCTCGGACTTGATTTCCTCGGCAAAGCGCTGCCGCAGCACCGAGGGCGGCACCTTGCCGGCGCGGAAGCCGGGCAGGCGGGCGACGCGCTGCATCTTGCGCAGGATGGTTTCGGTTTCGCGGGCGACGACATCGGCCGGGACCTCGACCGCGACCTCGCGCTTGGTGGAATTGGTTTCGGCTGTCAAAGACAAAGGCCTTTCCTTCTCGCGCCTTACAGGACTGCAGGGCGCACCCCTAGCAATCCTTCACTATAAGGCGGGGGCAGGGGAGCGTCAAACCTTGGACCATGATTCGGCGATGACGATTCCCGTTTTCCGGGTGTAACTGCCTGTCATAATTCCGCTCCTTAAACCGGCGGAGTAGGCAATGGTGCGGATGGCGCGGCAATTCGGGATCGTCACCCTGGTGGCCGCCGCGAGCTTCTGCGCGCTCGCTCAGCCGCCGGACTGGTCGCGGAAGATGGCCGCCGCGGAAAAAGCCTACTCCGAGCATCGCTACTCGGTCGCCGAAGGCCTGTTTAACTCCTCGCTCAAGGATGCGGAGGCGTTTGGTTCCGCCGATCCGCGGCTTGCGGCGAACCTCACGCAGCTGGCGCAGACTTATCAGCGGGAAGGCAAGTACGCCAACGCCGAGCCGCTGTACAAGCGGGCGCAGGCGATGCTCGAGCAGCAGCGCGGCGCCGACGATCCGGACCTGGCTCTGGTGGTCACCGGGCTGGGCGATCTCTATCGCGCCACCGGCAAGTACGCGCAGGCCGAGCCGCTGTACGCGCGCGCTGCCGCCTCGCTGGAGAAAGCAGGGCCGGAGCACCGCCAGGCGCTGGCCGCGGTCACCGGCAGCCTGGCCACGCTTTATCGCATTGAAGGCCGCTACGCCGAGGCGCAGAAGTTGTTCGAGCGCGCTCTGCAGATCATCGAGGGCCTGCCGACCGTCACCAGCGCCGCCTTCACCAACGCGGCAGCCAACCTGGCAGAGCTGTATCGGCTGCAAAGCCGCTATGCCGACGCCGAAGCGCTCTACCAGCGCGCCATCAAAGTCCAGGAGAAGTTTCTCGGTCCTGACGATCCCGACCTCGCTATCAGCCTGAACGATCTCGCGGAGCTGTACCGTAATACCGGCCGGTTGAACGAAGCCGAACCGCTGTACCAGCGCTCGCTCGAAATCCGCCGCAAGGCGTACCCCGCCAACGATCCCCGCATTTCCTTTGCGCTGAACAATCTTGGCCTGCTGTACACAGCCCAGGGCCGCTACCGCGACGCCGAGGCGATGCTGAAGGAGACGCTTACCATCCGCGAGAGCGCCGAAGGCTTCGATCATCCCGACGTCGCCATTCCGCTCGGCAATCTCGCCTTGCTGATGGAGAACGAGCGCAAGTACGGCGAGGCGGAGGCGCTGTACCAGCGCGCGCTGAAGGTTCGCGAAAGCGCGCTGGGGCCGAATCATCCCGACGTGGCCATCACCCTGGTTGACCTGGCGGATCTCTACGTTCGCCAGGCGAAATGGGGAAAGGCGATGGACCTGCTGAAGCGCGCCCTCGCCATCCGGCAGACGGCCTTCGGCCCCGAGCACCCGCAGATAGCCGGCACGCTCAATACCATCGGACAGGTGGAGTTTGCCACCGGCCACCTGGCCGAGGCGGAACAGGACTTCGTGCACGCCCTCGCGATTCGCGAAAAGACGCTGGGCAGCGAGCACCGCGCGGTGGCGTTTTCCCTCTCCGACCTGGCGAAGCTGTACTACGCGGAGAAGAAGTACTCGCAGTCGGAGGCGTTGTATCGCCGCGCCCTCGCGATTCGCGAGAAAGTGCTCGGGCCGCGCCATCCGGAGGTCGCCGCTTCGCTGGAGACGCTGGCGATGGTGCTGAACGCAGATGGGCAGGAGGTCGAAGCCGCCAAGCTGCGCGCCCGCGCCGAAGAGATCCGAAGCAAGAAGTAATCGGGCCATCTCACCATCGGGTCATCTCACCATCGCGTCAGCTCACCATCGGGTCATCGGGTCATCTCATCGCCGATGTCATCCCGAGCGAGTGCGACTGACTCCGACGCGCAGCGGAGGAGGAGGGAGCACGAGTCGAGGGACCTCTTGTTTGCTCAGGAACCACAAGGTTCCTCGACTCGCTCTCCCTCGCCTTCGGCTCGGGCGCGCTCGCTCGGGATGACACACCGTACGCTGGCCGGTGAACCGATGATGAGATGACCGATGACCCGATCACCCGATGGTGAGATGACCCGATCCTCCGGTTGGCTCTTGGTTTGTGCCCTATCCTGGTGCCATAATCGCGCACCATGAAATCCGCCTTCCTTGTGACTCTGCTCGCAGCGGCCTTTTCCTTCGGGCAATCCGTCCCGGCGAGCCAGGGAACGCCGG
>DASUBK010000067.1:0-6912 GCA_035763305.1 Terriglobales bacterium
CTTTCCCCCGCCCCTACGCATGAGCGCTCCAGCGGAATTCCCCGCGACAAAGACAATGACTACACCGAGCAACAGGCCGCAACCCGCCGCGCCTTCGTCGCCGCCCAGACCGGCGCCGAACTTTCCCACGTCGGGCACTACTCCTTCGATCCCGCGTTGATGCGCGGCAATGTGGAGAACTTTCTCGGGGTGGCCCAGGTTCCCATCGGAGTGGCCGGCCCGCTGCTGATCAACGGCGAGCACGCCCGCGGCGAGTTCTACGTGCCCATGGCCACCACCGAAGGAGCGGTGGTCGCCAGTTACAACCGCGGCATGCGCCTGCTCACCGCCTGCGGCGGGGTCACCGCCACCGTGGTGGACGACGCCATGCAGCGTGCGCCCGTCTTTCTCCTGCGCGACGCCCGCCAGGCCCGCGACTTCGGCTGCTGGGTGGAGGAGAACTTCGATTCCATTCGGGTTCACGCCGAGGCGACCACTACTGTCGGCAAGCTGCGCAACATCGACCAGTTCGCCGTCGGCCCGCTGCGCTACCTGCGCTTCAACTACACCACCGGCGACGCCGCCGGTCAGAACATGGCGGGCAAGGCCACGCACGCGGCCTGCGAGTGGATTCGCGAGCACCATCCCGCGCGGCCCAAGTATTACCTCACCGGCAATGCCGATACGGACAAGAAGTTCTCCCACGTCAACACCCTCTTCGGTCGCGGCAAGCGCGTCGTCGCCGAGGCGGTGATCTCGCGCGACATGATGCAGCGCGTGCTGCACCTGGAGAGCTCCGAGTTGCTGCAGATGCGCGAGGCGTTGATGGCCGGCGCTTTCCTCACCGGGGCTTCCAGCAACGGCGCCCAACCGGCAAACGGGTTGGCAGCACTGTTCATCGCCACCGGCCAGGACGTCGCCAACGTCGCCGAATCGCACGCTGCCATGACCTACACCCACATCCTCGAGAACGGCGACTTCTACTGGTCCGTCACCCTGCCATCTCTGATCGTCGCGACGCATGGCGGCGGCACCGGCCTGCCGACGCAGAAGCAGTGCTTGGCCATGCTCGGATGCGTGGGCGCCGGGAAGGCGAAGAAGTTCGCGGAAATCTGCGCCGCCGTGGTGCTGGCCGGCGAAACCTCGCTCGCCGCCGCCGTCGCCAACGGAGACTGGGTCACCGCCCACGAGCGCCTGGGCCGCAACCGCGTCTGAGCCAAGGAACCTTATGCCAGCTCCCGCCAACCACGAATGTCTCTCCGCCGGCGATGCCCTCTTCCTGCACCTCGAACGCGCCGGCATGCCCCTGCACATGGCGTCGGTGTGCATCTTCGCGGGCGCGATCTCCCACAGCGACTGCCTCGCCTACGTGGATTCCAAGCTGCCGCTGCTGCCGCGCTATCGCCAGCATGTGGTGCTGCCGCCGCTCGCCATCGGCGTGCCTACCTGGCAGTTCGATCCCGACTTCGACCTGCGCAATCACGTGCGCGAGATCCGGCTGCACAACGCCGGCGATGGCGATCTCCGCCGCGTGGCCTCCGCCCTGCTGAGTGTTCCCATGGATCGCCGCCGCCCGCTGTGGGACCTGACGCTCATCAGCGGCCTGCGCGGCGACCGCACCGCCGTCATCGCGCGCGTGCACCACTGCCTCGCCGACGGCATCTCCGGCGTCGGCATCCTTCGCCTGATGATGGAAGAGACTCCTGTCGTCCCGCGGCTTCTACGCCGTCCACAGCCGTTTCAGCCGCCGCGGCCGGTGGATTCCACCACGCAATTGCTCGACGGAATCGTCACCGCGTGCTTCACCGCCGTGGACCGCATGCTCACCGCGCAATCGGAGCTGCTGAATTTCGCCGAGCACATCACCGCCGCGATGAAGTCCGGCTCCGTGCCCCCCAACAGCAATGGCGCTGCCCCGCACGCTCCCGAGGTCCTGCAACTGTTTCCCGAACTCGCCACCCCGACGCAGCGATTGCCCTTCAATGTCGTCTGCCGCGGACCGCAGAAGTTCCAATGGACCGAGCTTCCCCTGGCGGACATCAAGGCCCTGAAGCGCCACTTCGCGGTTACGGTCAACGACGTGGTCCTCTACCTCATCGCCGCCACCGTTCGCCGCTACGCCGAACTCCACGGCGTCTCCACCCGCGGGCGACTGCTGCGCATCGTGGTGCCGGTCAGCGTCCGCAATCACGACGAAGCCAACCAACTCGGCAACCGCATCACCTTCGTTCCAGTCACGATTCCCCTCGGCGTGCGCATTGCCCGGCGGCTTCTGCTGGCCATTCACCAGCGGACCACGGCGCTGAAGAGCGCGCATGTGGCCGAAGTCGTCGGCCTCGCCGGCACCCTGCTGGGCGTTATTCCCACTGCGTTCCAGGCAATGGTCGGCCCCATTGCCAGCCAATTGCCGCTGAACGTCTGCAACCTCATCTGCACCAACGTGCCCGGGCCGCAGGCGCCGCTCTACCTGCTCGGCCACAAGATGCTCAGCTTCTATCCCTACGTGCCCATCGGCGGCGAGATGGGCATGAACTGCGCCGTGCTGACCTACAACGGCACCGCCTACTTCGGCTTCACCGGCGACGCTCACGCCGTTCCCGACATCGCCCTGCTACCCAAGTTTCTGCAAATGTCGTTCGCCGAACTCCAGCGCTCCGCCGGATTCGCGCCTCCGCGTGCCGCGAAGAAGCCGCCAAAAGTAGCGGAAGCAGATGTAGCGCTGCCTTCGAGGCGGCGGGCACGTCAGCGTCCTGCTCGCCCCGATCGACCTGCCGCCGAATCGCAACCGTTGGCTGCAGCCGCCGCCGCCGACTGATTCACAATTCGACAATCGGCAATTTTCGGCGGGAGGGCACGACTTTAGTTGTGCCGTCTGGCCTTCCTGTGCCGTGTCATCCCGAGCATGCGCGACCGACTCCGACTCCGAGCATAGCGAGGAGGAGGCGGAAGGAGCGCGAGTCGAGAGACTTTGTGGTTTCTTCCTCCTGCGATGACACCGGTGTCTCGGCTATACTTTCGCCCCGTGATCCGCCGACAACTCTTCTTCCCCGCTCTCCTGCTGCTGTTGTGCGTCTCCGCCGCAGCCCAGCAAACGCCCGCATTCCCCACCAGCGAGGACCTGCGCCACTTCCGCGGTCTCGCCGACCCGCGCCTCTCGCCCGACGGCAAGCAGGTGCTCTATCGCGTCACGGAGGCCGCGGCCGACGGCGGCACCGGCCATCTTTGGCTCACCGATCTCGCCGCCAACACCAGCCGCCAGATCACCTTTTCTCCTCCCTCCGACAAGGGCGGCGAACGCAGCGCCGAGTGGATGCCCGACGGCAGCATCCTCTTTCTCGCCAAGCGCGGCGAGCACACGCAACTCTTCCGCCTGCCCGCGCAATTCGGCGAGGCGAAGCCCTTCGATCTGAAGGTCCTGCCGCTGGTCGACATCACCAGGCAGCCCACCTACATCGACACCAGCGCGAAGAAGAGCGAAGCAGCGCTAGAACAACCGGCGGCGGAGAAGCCGGCGGAAAAGAAAGAAGAGGCTGATCCGCGGCAGCCGATCAACGTCTCCAGCTACGCCATTGCTCCCAACGGCAAGTGGGTTGCCGTGGTCGCCGAGGATCCGCCTTCACCGGCGGAGACAAAGCAAAAGACGGACAAGGCCGACGCCATCTGGGTCAACCACGATCTCCACGGACGCCGCCTCTACCTGCTCGATCCCGCCAGCGGAAAGCTGACCGACACCTCCGTTCCACCCAACGTCAGCGCTGTTTCCTGGACTGCCGATTCCGCGCGCATGCTGGTCATCACCGGGCCGCAGAATGAACTCGACGATCTCGGCCCGCAGGAGAAGGCGTACGTGCTCCAGGCCGCCCATCCCGACCAGCCTTCGCTCCTGGACAAGATGCCGCCGACCATCGGCAGCGCCGCCTGGTCGCGCGATGCGGCGAGCATCTACTTTGTGGCGCAGGCGCGCCGCGACGCTCCTCCGGGTGTCGCCGATCTCTACCAATTCGATTTCGCCACGCAGCAGACCCACAATCTGACCGACGGCTTTGCCGGCGCCGTCGGAAGACGGCCGATTCCGCTGCTGAACGGCGGGGTGTTGAACGGCGCCGGCACCGGCGTGCAGACCACCGCCATGGTGATTCGTTCCGGGCAGGCGCCCGAAGTGCTGCGCTTCCCCACTCCGCTTGCAGGCTTCTTCGACACCAACGAGCGGCAGTCGGGATGGGTCTACATCGGGGACGGCAGCACGCAGCCGCTCACTCTCTACTACACCGACTCGCTCGCACGGCCGCCGCACGCGATCGCCACGCCGAAGCTCACGCCGGCCAACGACCGCACCGTCCAGTCGAAGCGCATCTCCTATCGCAGCGAAAACTTCAACATCGAAGGCCTTCTCTACCTTCCGCCGCAAGCCGCGAACGGCAAAGTTCCGCTGATCGTTGATGTGCACGGCGGTCCCACCGGCGCGTTCCAGGACGCCTACGATCCTTTCGTCGGCTGGCTCAACGGCCAGGGCTGGGCGGTCTTCCGCGCCAACATCCGCGGCAGTTCGAATTACGGCGCCGAGTTCGCAGCCGCCAACAAGAATGACCTCGGCGGCGGCGACTACCGCGACCTGATGGCCGGCGTGGACTACGTGCTTAACAACTATCCCCTCGACGAGAACCGCATGGCGCTGATGGGCTACAGTTACGGCGGCGAGATGGCGGGCTTCGTCGAAGGCAAGACCAACCGCTTCAAGGCGATTATCAGCGGCGCCCCGGTCATCGACCAGTTCAGCGAGTACGGCACCGAAAATGGATCATGGTACGACCGCTGGTTCTACGGCCGGCCGTGGGAGCACTTCGAGGACGCCTGGCGGCAAAGCCCGCTCTCCGGCGCCGCCAAGGCCTCGACGCCCTTCCTGCTGCTGCAAGGAGCGGCGGACAAAACCGATCCCTTGGGCGAGTCGCAGCAGATGTATCGCGCGCTCCGCCAGATGGGCGTTCCCGTGGAGTTGGTGATTTATCCGCGCGACGACCACGGCCCGCTGGCCGGCGCCATCTACGGGAGGCCCGTCTCCGAACCATGGCACGGCATCGACGCCCGCCGCCACATCCAGACGTTCCTGCAGAAAGCCTTCGGCGAAACAAAGTGAACCACGTGTCAGGGCACGACTTCAGTCGTGCCGTCGAGCTTTGGCCTCTTCTCATCCTGAGGGGCTTTAGCCCCGAAGGACCCCTATTGCCACCCGATGTATATTTTTCAGTCGCCCACGAGGCCATTCATGAACAAATGCGCTCTTATCATCACGATCTTCCTTGCCACTTCCGCTTTTGCCGCTAATCCCTCGCCAGCCGAACTCGCCCGCTGGCAGCGCCACGCCGCCGCCGTCACCATTGTTCGTGACGACTGGGGCATCGCCCACGTCCACGGCAAGACCGATGCTGACGCCGTCTTCGGCGCCGAGTACGCCCAGGCCGAGGACGATTTCAATCGCGTGGAGACCAACTACCTCAACTCCCTCGGCCGCCTCGCCGAGTCCGAAGGCGAGTCGAAGATCTACCAGGACCTGCGCCAGAAGCTGTTTATCGATCCCGCCGAACTGCAGCGCGACTACGCCGCCAGCCCGCCGTGGCTGAAGAAGCTGATGGACGCCTTCGCCGACGGCCTCAACTACTACCTCTACCAGCATCCCGAGGTGAAGCCGCGGGTCATCACCCGCTTCGAGCCGTGGATGGCGCTCAGCTTCACCGAGGGCAGCATCGGCGGCGACATCGAGCGCGTTAACCTCCGCCAGTTGCAGGCCTTCTACGGCGGCGCGCCGGCGGCGTCAGCAAGCTCAGACGATGACGAAACCGCCTACAGCACGGAATCCCAGGACACCGAACCGCGCGGCTCCAACGGCATGGCGATCGCGCCCGCCAATACCGTGGACCACCACGCGCTGCTGCTCATCAATCCCCACACCTCGTTCTTCTTCCGCTCCGAATTACAGATGGCCAGCGACGAAGGCCTCGACGCCTACGGCGCCTCCACCTGGGGCCAGTTCTTCATCTACCCGGGCTTCAACCCGCAGGTGGGCTGTTTGCAAACCTCCAGCGGGGTGGACGCGGTGGATTAATATCTGGAAACGATAGAAAACAAAAACGGCCGCGTCTTCTACAAGTACGGCAAGGAAGAACGCCCGGTCACGGTCAAGCAGATCACGGTTCCCTACAAGACCGCCGCGGGAATGGCGGAGAAAAAGTTCACCGTCTACTACACCACGCACGGCCCCATCGTGCGCGAACTCGACGGCAAGTGGGTCGCCGAAAAGCTGATGCAGAAGCCCATCCCGCAGCTGGAGCAGTCCTTCCTGCGCACCAAGGCCACCAGTTACAAGTCGTACCTCAAGACGATGGACCTGGATGCCAACTCGTCGAACAACACCATTTACGCCGACGCGGACGGCGATATCGCTTACTTCCAGGCCAACTTTATTCCCCGCCGCGACCCCCGCTTCGATTTCACCAAGCCGGTGGATGGCAGCAATCCCGCCACCGACTGGCACGGATCGCTTGCGGTGAACGAAACTCCGCATCTCCTCAATCCGCCGAGCGGCTGGATTTACAACTCCAATGACGCGCCCTGGTCCGCCGCCGGCCCCGGCAGCCTCAAGAAATCCGATTTTCCGGCTTACGTCGAGATGGGCGGCGAATCCGCCCGCGGCCTGCACGCCCTCCGCGTTCTGGAAAACAAGAAGGACTTCTCCCTCGATGGCCTGCGCGCCGCCGCCTTCGACAGCTACCTGCCATGGTTCGACAAGCCGCTGCCCGCGCTGCTCAAGGCATTCGACGAGTTGCCGGCTTCCAGTCCGCTGAAGGAGAAATTGTCCGCGCAAGTCGAGGAGTTGCGCGGCTGGGACCACCGCTGGGCCGAGAATTCCCTGCCCACCTCACTCGCCGTCTACTGGGG
>DASUBK010000068.1:0-3285 GCA_035763305.1 Terriglobales bacterium
GCCTGCACTTCGAATACAAGGTGGACGATTCGCCCACGCTCAAGGCGCGGCTGATCCGCTGGCCGGCGCTTTCGCCCGACGGCAAGCGCGTGGCCTTCAGCGCGCTCAACAAGCTGTGGATCATGGATCTGCCCGGCGGCAAGCCGCGCCGCGTGACGCAAAGCTCCGAGGGCGAGTTCATGCCCGCGTGGTCGCCGGACGGCAAGTCGCTCGCGTACGTGACCTGGTCGGCTGCGGGCGGCAACATCCAGCGCGTCTCCGCGGACGGCGGCGAACCGCAGACGCTGACCAGGCGCAGTGCCTACTATTCCGAGCCGGCCTTCTCGCCCGACGGCAAGAAGATCGTCTTCATCACCGGGCGGCGTGACGAGCAGCTCTACGCCGACCTGCACATGCTGGAGCAGCACACGGAAGAGGCCGACGTTCCCGACGACGCCATGCTGGAGCGCGCCGCCGAGCGCGAGGTCGAGGGCATCTCTCCGGAGGAGGGCTTCGACCTGCGCTGGATTCCGGCCGAGGGCGGCGACACGCAGTTCATCGCGCCGGCGCAGGGCGGGCACCACCCGCACTTCGCCGGCGATTCCGAGCGCGTGTATCTCACCACGCGCCGCGGGCTGACTTCGGTGCGCCTCGACGGCCTCGATCGCCGCGTCGAACTGAAGCTCACCGGCACCACGCCCGGCCCGCGCCCGCCGGCCGCCGAAGACGTGGTGGTCTCGCCCGACGGCAACCTCGCCTTCGTCAATCTGGAGAACAAGCACTACCTCGTTCCCGTGCCGCACGCCGGCAAGGAGATGGTCACGGTCAGCATCAAGGGCAAGGCGCCGGCGTCGGTGGACGTGAAGAAGATGTCGGCCGAGGGCGGCGACTATCTCGGCTGGTCGGCCGACGGCAAGTACGTCACCTGGGCCTGGGGCGCCGATTTCTATCGCCAGACGATCGATTCCGACAAGCCGGAGAAAGTCGAGATCTCCATCGAGGCGCCGCGCTACAAGCCGCAAGGCACGGTGGCGCTGACCGGCGCGCGCATTGTGACCATGAAGGGCGACGAGGTCATCGAGAACGGCACTATCGTCATCCGCGACAACCGCATCGCCGCGGTGGGCTCGAAGACCTCGGCCATCGTGCCCCCGGGCGCCAAGGTAATCGATGTGCGCGGCAAGACCATCATTCCCGGGCTGGTGGACGTTCACTCGCACATGTGGCCGCCGCGCGGCGTGCACCAGACGCAGGTGTGGCAGTACCTCGCCAACCTCGCCTTCGGCGTCACCACCACGCGCGATCCGCAAAGCTCCACTAACGACGTTTTCGCCTACTCCGACCTGGTGGAGACCGGCGACATCATCGGGCCGCGCGTCTTCTCCACCGGCCCGGGTGTGTTCTCCTCGTCGGGCATCGATTCGGCGGAGGCGGCGCTCAACTTCCTCAAGCGCTACAAGAACGCCTATCATACCGACACCCTGAAGGAGTACATGACCGGCGACCGCATCGTGCGCCAGTGGGTGGCGATGGCCTGCAAGGAATTGCAGATCACGCCCACCACCGAGGGCGCGCTGGACATGAAGCTCGACCTGTCGCAGATGGCCGACGGCTTCTCCGGCAACGAGCACACTCTGCCGCTGGAGCCGCTATATAAGGATGTGGTGCAGTACGTCGCCCGGACCAAGACCTTCTACACGCCGACCACGCTGGTGGCTTACGGCGCGCCGTGGAGCGAGAACTTCTACTTCGAATCCACCGACGTGCACAGCAACATGAAGCTGCGCCGCTTCATCCCGCACGAACTGCTGGACACCATGGTCAAGCGGCGCGGGCAGTGGTTCCTGCCGGAGGAGTACGGGCACCAGGCGATCGCCAAGGGCGTGGCCGACGTGGTGCACGCCGGCGGGCACGCGGGCCTCGGCGGCCACGGCCAGATGCAGGGCCTGGGCGATCACTGGGAGCTGTGGGACATCGGCTCGGGCGGGCTCACGCCGCTGGAGACACTGCGCGTGGGGACCTTGTTCGGCGCGCAGGCGCTCGGCCTGGATCGCGACCTGGGCTCGCTGGAAGTAGGCAAGCTGGCGGACTTGGTCGTGCTCGACCGCAACCCGCTGCAGGACATCCACAACACGCTGAGCATCAAGTACGTCATGAAGAACGGCGTGATGTACGAGGGCGATACGCTGGACCAGGTCTACCCGCAGCAGAAGCGGCTGGACGCGCAGTACTGGTGGAACATGGGCCCGGCGCCGGACGTGGCGACGCCGAAGAGCGGAGGCACGCCGGCGAAGTGATGGAGTGCACGCGCCCTCGCCTGCGCGTTCTTGGTTGTTGGTTGTTAGTTGTTGGAGCGCCCGCGGCCGGCGGCCCATACAAGGCGTGGCATAGTCCGAAATGTGGGTGCCCCACGCTTCGCGGCTTTCGAAGTGTGGGAGTCCGAATCCTGGCGGGTGGAGCAAGGCTTCAGCCCTGCGGAGAGTTCAGGAATTGGAGGGCTTTTAGCCGCTGAGGTACGTTCCGGCGAGGACTCTCAGAGGCTAAAGCCCGCATCAATTCCACCCCAATCCACCGCGCTGAAGCCCGGTGCTTCCACGGTTCTTCCACTTCGCTTCCTATTTCGGCGCTCCGCCCCCGCGATTCTCTTCGCTTCTGCCCATCTTTCTGTTGACTTTTCCCTCCCTTTCGCGCCCATACTTGCATATGCTGTTAGTGAACGCTATATATATAATGAATATCTCAAAGATAATTAACCAACCGGGGCCCCCGGTCCCATCACCCCATCACCAATTCACCCCATCCGATCACCCGTTCACCCGTTCACCCGTTCACCCGATCCCAGGTATACCTGCCTCAACTCCCTTTGTTTGCATCACGCCGAGATAGGGGTATCCATGCCCGTTGCCAAACTCGATAACTCCCCCCGCTGCCGCCATACCAAGGCCGACGGCTCGCCCTGCAAGGCTCCCGCCCTGCGCAACCACGATTACTGCCACTTCCACCTTGAGCTCTACACCCCCGCTCACCCCATCATGATGCCGGTTATTGAAGACGCCCACTCGCTTCAGGTCGCCCTCCAAATCGTCCTCCGCGCCGTCCTGCAAGGCACCATCGACCGCAAAACCGGCGCCACCGTCCTCTACGGCCTGCAGATCGCCGCCTCCAACCTCAAGCGCCTCGCCCAGGAGCGCGAAACCCTCGAAACCCAGGACGAAGGCGCCCGCCAGCACTCCCTCGTCCAGTACCTCATCGACCAACTCGACCTCGAACCCGAAGACGACGAGAAATACGTAGGTGCAGGCGCCC
>DASUBK010000069.1:0-2132 GCA_035763305.1 Terriglobales bacterium
TGGACGACGGCTCGGTCAAGGTCTTCGAAGGGTATCGCGTGCAGCACAACAGCACGCGCGGCCCCTGCAAGGGCGGCATCCGCTATCACCCCGAGGTCACCATCGACGAGGTCAAGGCGCTGGCCTCGTGGATGACCTGGAAGTGCGCCACGGTGAACATCCCCTTCGGCGGCGCCAAGGGGGGCATTACCTGCGACCCGCGGCGCATGTCGAAGGACGAGCTGGAGCGGCTCACGCGGCGCTATGCCTACGAGATCTCGCCCTTCATCGGGCCGGACACCGACATTCCCGCTCCCGACGTGTATACCGACGGGCAGGTGATGGCGTGGATCATGGATACCTACAGCATGACCCGGGGCCACATCACGCCCGCCGTGGTGACCGGCAAACCGGTGTTCCTGGGCGGCTCGCAGGGCCGCAACGAGGCCACGGCACGCGGCTGCTTCTTCGTGATCCAGGCGGCCGCCAAGGTGGCCAACATCGACCTGAAGAAGGCGACGGTGGCCATCCAGGGCTTCGGCAACGCCGGCAGCATCGCCGCCGAGCTGCTGCACGAGTACGGCAGCAGGATCATCGCGGTCAGCGACTCGCGCGGCGGAATCGTCAGCCGCAAGGGGCTCGATATCCAGAAACTGATCCAGCACAAGGAGGAGACGGGCAGCGTGGCGGGATTCGCGGGCAGCCAGCCGATCCGCAGCGACGACCTGCTGCAGCTCGACTGCGACATCCTGATTCCGGCGGCGCTGGAAAACCAGATCACCAGCCGGAATGCGGATGATATCCGGGCCAGGATCGTGGCCGAGGCCGCCAACGGGCCCACCACCCCGGCGGCGGACAAAATCCTGCACGAGAAAGGGATCATGGTGCTGCCCGACATCCTGGCCAACGCCGGCGGGGTGACGGTCAGCTACTTCGAATGGGTGCAGGACCTGCAGGAGCTCTTCTGGGACGAGGACGACGTCAACCGGAAGCTGGAGAAGGTAATGGTGCGGGCCTTCGACGACGTGTACAAGTGCGCGACCAGGCACCGCGTGCCCATGAGAATGGGCGCCTACATCACCGCCATCGAGCGGGTGGCGGCGGCGACGCGCGCGCGGGGAATCTGGCCGTAGCTGGAGACACCCAGATCTGCCGGGGACGGCAGATGTGGGGCACCATCCGCCCAGGGCAGCCGCTGCCCTGGGCTTTTTTGTGCTGCGGCAGCTCGCAATTGCGCGGCTGCTCGGGAAACCCGCGTCCAGAGCGGCTTTTCGAGGGCTGCTGCGCAATCGGCGCATCTCGGGTCTTGTGCTTCGCGTCCAACTCCGCAGAACGAGCCGTGAAGGCTCACTTCGTCAATCTAGGAGTTCATCAATGGTGGGAGGAAAGAAGTTCTGGGCCTGGGTAACCAGCCTCCTGTTTCTTCTGGCGATCACGATGCCTGCGTTTGCCGGGGAACGGGAGGTCGACGTCAACGACCTGAAGGGGATCAGCCCGCACCACTTCCGGTACCTGTTCTCGGTGGCGGGCGGCGCGGCAATCGGCGCGGGAGTGGGCGCCCTGCTGGGCAGTGGTAACGATATCGTTAAAGGCATCATGATGGGCGGCGGCGGCGCCTCGGCGGCCTACCTGCACACACACCGCAGCGCGCAACTAAAGGGCTGGCGCGACTGGGCGCTGATCGGCAGCTACACCTCGCTGGCCAGCGGCGCGGGATGGACGCTGTGCGGTTGCAAGGACGGCGCGGTGGCGGGAGCGCTGATCGGCGGCGGAGCGGCGGCCATCTGGCGGGCTTCGACGCCCTCCGGCAATACCACCACGGCGCAAGCCATGGGACATTGACGCGCACCACAACGGGCAAGACAAGAACGCGCCAGCTTCGGCTGGCGCGTTTTAATTTTTCCAGTAACGATCTGACGATCAGGCCAGCCTTAATTTGGAAGCCGGCAATGAGTCCGCCTCCAGCGTGGCTAGATCGAGGATCTTCGAGGCGTGTTGAATGTCTAATCCAACGATTCTTCCCTGCTCGTCGATGTCCATGACGATACCGTCTTGAATTTCGCGCGAGTCAGCGCTCGGTTGACCGGTGAGGTCAATGTAGAGCGAGTCGGTTTCGCGATCGTAGAGCAGTTTCATCGAGTTCTCTTGCCCTA
>DASUBK010000070.1:0-9535 GCA_035763305.1 Terriglobales bacterium
CCGCCTACAAGGTGGACAGCAGCGAGCTGCAGGCGTTCATCGCCGAAGGCAAGCTGAAGAAATAGGAGGAGCCATGCGACGCACCGTGAATCTCATCGTTGCCTGCGCCCTCCTGGCGGGAGCCGCGCCGGTGCACGCTCAGTGGCGCGACATCCTGAAGAAGGGAGCATCCAAGGTCAGCAAGGCCAACGACACGCTGGCGCCTTGGTCGGCGGAGCAGGAGAGCCAGATCGGCGGGGCCGCGGCCGCCAAGCTGATTCACATCTTCGGACTGTACGAAGAGCCGGCGGCGGTGAAGTACGTCAACCTGGTGGGCAGCTCGCTGGCGTTGCATGCGCCGCGGCAGATTCCGTATCACTTTGCCATCCTCGATACGGAGGCGATTACCGCCATGGGGATGCCGGGCGGCTATGTGTTCGTCACCCGCGGGGCCCTGGCCAACATGGCCAACGAGGCGCAACTGGCGGGCACGCTGGCGCACGAGATCGCGCACGTGGACAGCCGTCACCTGGAGAAGGAAGTGCGCTCGCAGAAGACGCGCGCGTGGGCGTTCGAGGAAGGATCGAAGTATATTCCCGACGACCAGTTGAAAAAGGTTGCCGACAACCTGGTGAACGACGCCCTGACCCTGCGGGTGAGCCGCGACAAGGAAGACGAGGCCGACCGCAAGGGCACCGACCTGGCGGCGCAGACGGGATACGATCCCGCCGGCCTGCGCGATTTCCTGGCAGTGCTGGCCAAGGCGGCGGAGGGCGGACAGAACAAGCAGCAGTTAGGCATGTGGGGCACGACGCATCCGCCTTTCGATGTGCGCGTGGACAATTTGACCAAGCTGCTGGCCAACTATCCCGGCGGCGGGCAAGTGCTGGCGGATCGTTACACCAGGAACGTGGTCTTCGACAGCGGCAAAGACCAGGTGGCGAGCGCGCCGAAGGCGGAACCGGCGGCGGGCGCCGGCAAGGCTGCTGCGAAGGAAATGGACGGCGTGGTCAGCCAGGGGGCAGTGGTGCTGATCGGCGGGGAACTGCAGCCCGGAGCGCGGGTGAAGATCGCGGCGAAAGGAAAGACGTACGACGGAGTCTTCAGCCAGGGCGTGGTGATGGTGGTGAACGGCAAGCTGGCGGAAGGCGAGCGGGTGAAGGTCCGGCCGCAGTAGCGCGGAGCATGAATCGACGCTTTTGTCCTGGGCCATCTGCACGAGTTGTTCTGTCGCCCGCTAAAGCGGGCTTCTCGGTCATTGATCGGCGTACCCCCGGCTTACGCCGGGGGCTGCCCATTCTTGCGCGCGCTTCGCGCGCTCGATCCCGGCTTCGGCCGGGGGGACGTGCTCTTCCGAGCGCTTTGCGCGCTGGAACGTTCAGATTATTCCACAGCTGCACGCAACTCGGAGCTATAGCGGGCCGCAGCAATGGATTCGCGGTTTACGCCTCCGCCCGCGGGTTATACAATCGGAGGTTTCGTACCTGCTTCCGATGTAACCGGGAAGTGCTCCCAAGATCTGGGTGAGAACGCTTTCGCAGAACTGGATGCGCAGGCAGAGCAGGGGTCCTTCGACTCGGCGCCTTCGCTCCGCTACGGCGTCTCGCTCAGGATGACAACGGTTGAGGATCGGTAGCCGGCGCCGAGGGCAGCTACTTTCGGACGTTCTAATACAAATGAAAATCCACGAGTACCAGGCAAAAGCAATCCTGTCGAAGTATGGCGTCACGGTGCCGCGAGGCGAGATGGCGACCACGCGCGCCGAAGCGGAGATCGTGGCGCGGCGCTTGATGGACAACGGCGCCCAGGGCGTGGTGGTGAAGGCGCAGATCCACGCCGGCGGCCGCGGCAAGGGCGGCGGGGTGAAGATCGCCAAGTCGGTCGAAGAGGCCGGGCAAGTCGCCGAGAAGATGCTGGGCATGACTCTGGTCACGCACCAGACCGGCCCCGAGGGCAAGCTGGTGCAGCGGCTGCTGATCGAGGAGACGCTGCCCATCGAGCGCGAGCTGTACCTGTCGATGCTGCTGGACCGCGCCGAGGCCAAGCTGCTGGTGATGGCGTCGCAGGCGGGCGGCATGGAGATCGAGCAGGTCGCGGCCGAGACCCCGGAGAAGATCATCAAGGAACACCTTGATCCGGGACTGGGGCTGGAGGCCTTCCAGGCGCGCAAGATCGCCTTCGCGCTCGGCCTCAGCGGCGGGCTGGTGAACCAGGCGGTTCAGTTCCTCACCGGGCTGTATCGCGCCTACAACGAGACCGACGCCTCGCTGGTGGAGATCAACCCGCTGATCACCACCAAGGACGGGCGGCTGGTGGCGCTCGACGCCAAGGTCAATTTCGACGACAACGCGCTCTTCCGCCACAAGGACATCAAGGACCTGCGCGACGTCACGGAAGAAGACCCGCTGGAGGTCGAAGCCAGCAAGTACGGCCTGAATTACATCAAGCTGGACGGCACCGTAGGCTGCATGGTGAACGGCGCCGGGCTGGCGATGGCGACCATGGACATCATCAAGTACGCGGGCGGGGCGCCGGCGAACTTCCTCGACGTGGGCGGCGGCGCCAACGAGGAGCAGGTGACGCACGCCTTCGAGATCCTGCTCAGCGACAAGCACGTGCGCGCGGTGCTGATCAACATTTTCGGCGGCATCCTGCGGGTGGACACGCTGGCCAACGGGGTGGTGGCGGCGGCGCGCAAGACCAACATCCAGTTGCCCATCGTGCTGCGGCTGGAGGGCACCAACGTCGAGCAGGGACGGGAGATCCTGAAGAATTCGGGGCTGAACTTCACCGTCGCGGAAACCATGAAGGACGCGGCGGAGAAGGTGGTCGCGGCGGCGGCGAGAACGTAAAGCCTGAGGCTTCGTGGGCCCTTTGTGTCCTTCGTGTGAACCGGCCCTGTTCGTTCACACCAACGACACCAAGGTTCCACGAAGGCCACGAAGGTTGAGAGCTATGGCTAATAAGCTTTGCCATTTCGAAATCGGCGTGAAGGACGGCAAGCGGGCGGCCGAGTTCTACTCCAAGGTGTTCGATTGGCAGACGGAGGAGAAGGGCGGGGTGACGATGTTGCGCACCGGCGACGACGTCAGCGGCCACTTCAACCCTCACGGTCACGGCCCGAAAAACTACACCATCTTCTACATCATGGTGGACGACGTGGCGGCGGCGCTGAAGCGGGCCGAGGCCGCGGGAGGGAAGACGGTGTTCGGGCCCAGGGCGGAAGGGCCGGGAACGTTCGCGTGGTTTACCGATCCGGAAGGGAACACGATCGGCGTGTACTCAGAGCCGAAGAAGTCCTAATGGCAGCGCGCAAAACAGTCAAGACGAAGCCCCGCAAGGCGAAGGTACGAGGCAAAGCGACCGAGCCGTGCCCGGTGGTGCACTTTGAAATCGGATGCGCCCAACGCGACGGCGCGGTGGAGTTTTATTCCAAACTGTTCGGCTGGAAGACCAGGCAGATGGGGCCGGTGGTAAGCGTCGATACCGGCAGCAAGGGAATCGGCGGCAACATCACCACGCTCGGTTACCAGGCCTTCCAGTACACCATGTTTTACGTGGCGGTAAACGACGTGGACGCGACGATCCAGCGCGCGCTGGAGCTGGGCGGCAAGATCATGGTTCCACCGGTCAAGATTCCCACCGGGACCTTTGCCTGGATCCTGGATCTCGAAGGCAACACCATCGGCCTATGGCAAAAGGACTGAAGCACTCATGGCAATTCTCGTAGACAAGAACACGCGCTTGATCGTTCAGGGACTCACCGGCAAGGAAGGCACCTTCCACGCCAAGAACTGCGCCCAGTACGGCACCAAGGTCGTGGGCGGGGTGACGCCGGGCAAGGGCGGCAGCACGCACGAGGGCTGGCCCATCTTCAACACCGTGCAGGAAGCGGTGGACAAGACCGGGGCCAACGTGAGCGTGATCTTCGTGCCGCCGGCGTTTGCGGCCGACGCCATCATGGAGGCGGCGGACGCGGAAATCGAACTGATCGTCTGCATCACCGAGGGCATTCCCACCAACGACATGGTGCGCGCCTGGGAATTTTTGCAGACGCGGCGCTCGCGCCTCATCGGCCCGAACTGCCCGGGCATCATCTCGCCGGGCAAGGCGAAGGTCGGCATCATGCCGGGGCACATCCACCGCGAGGGCAATATCGGCATCGTGTCGCGCTCGGGGACGCTGACCTACGAGGCGGTGTACCAGTTGACCACGCGCGGCGTGGGGCAGAGCACGGCCATCGGCATTGGCGGCGATCCGATCATCGGCACGACCTTCGTGGACGCGCTGGAGTTGTTCAACCGCGATTCGCAGACCGAGGCGATCATCATGATCGGCGAGATCGGCGGCAACGCGGAGGAGACCGCGGCCGAGTACATCAAGGCGCACGTAAAGAAGCCGGTGGTGGCGTTCATCGCCGGGCAGACCGCGCCTCCGGGACGGCGCATGGGGCACGCGGGCGCCATCATCAGCGGCGGCCACGGCACGGCGGCGGAGAAGATCAAGGCGCTGGAGGCGGCGGGCATCACGGTGGCCAAGTCGCCGGCGGTGATCGGAGAGACGCTGCTCAGCGCGATCGGGGCCACGGCCAGGGCGTAGCTGTATCAGGGCACGACTTCACTCGTGCCGGAACAGCACTGCGGCTCTAGCCGTTGCCTGCAGGGGCTAAAGCCCTTTTGTTGAGAGTTCACTTTGCGGCACGGCGGAAGCCGTGCCCTGATACAAGGTACGAAACAGGAAGATGAAAACGATCCAGAGAACACTCGCCATCGTAAAGCCCGACGCGGTGAAGCGCGACGCGGTCGGGGACATTGTTCACACCATCGAGAGCAAGGGCTTCCGCATCATCGGCATGAAGATGCTGCACCTGACACGGAACCAGGCCGAGGGCTTCTACGCGGTGCACGCCGGCAAGCCGTTTTTCGAGTCGCTGACCACGTTCATGTCGGAGGGGCCGGTGGTGGCCATGGCGCTGGAGAAGGACGACGCCATCAAGGCGTGGCGCGACCTGATGGGTCCGACCAACCCGGCCAACGCCACCGAGGGCACCATCCGCAAGAAGTGGGGCGCGAGCATCGAGCGCAACGCGGTGCACGGCTCCGACGCCGACGACACCGCGCGCTTCGAGGTCAGCTATTTTTTTGCGGGATATGAACTAGCGAAATAGTCGTTGGTCGTTTGTCGTTGGTCGTTAGCCACCGCGCTTCGCCAACGACCGGCGACCGAGGACCAACGACCGAACTATGCCGCTCATCCAAGTCACACTGCTGAAGGGCCGCAGCACCGAGCAGAAGCGCAAGATCGCCGCACGCCTCACCGACGTCCTGGTGGAAGAAGCCAAGACCAACCGCGAAGGCGTGGTGGTGACGTTCGTGGACGTGGAGACAGACAGCTACGCCCGCGGCGGCGTGCTGATGTGCGATAAGAAGTAATCATTGAATCTGGACTGCCGTTCCCGGCTCGGCAGCCTCAATGGCATCGAGGCAGGAAGGTATCAGTGTCAGCAAGGCAGCGACGCGACTGCTCCGCGATCTGAGGATGGCAATCACGATCTGCCGCCCACGGAGGTTCTGCTGGTAAGGGAATCCTCGGTCCAGGGTAATCAGCGCCCGGAATCCCAGGCGTTCTGCTGCGTCCAGCAACACACCGTTTGCCAGGCCGGCCAGTCCCGCTTCGCGTGCGGTCTGACACTCATGTTCTTTTACGAACGACTTGAGTTTTCGGGGCACGCACTCATCGAGCAAAAGCTTCATCGCACTTGGCTGACGAGCAGCGACTTCGCTTCTTCGATCGCCGCGATGGCTGCATCGCGTGAGACGGTAGGAAAGTCATCGAGGAATTCGTCGAGGGTGTCGCCGCCCTCGAGATAGTCAATGAGGTTCTGGAAGGGCACACGGGTGCCGCGGAAGACGGGGGTTCCCCCAAGGATCTCCGGATCGCTGATGATGACCTGTGAAGCCATCACGCCCTCCCAACGCGACCCATTGTACGATGAAATTCGAAGCCTACTCCACTGGCGCGAAGAACTCCTGGGTGCGGCTCTCCACCAGTTTGGCCAAGCCCTCGGTCACGTACTGCTTGAAATAAGGAGCTGCGTGGTGGGCGGCGAGGGCCGCGCGGTCGTCGTACTGCTCGTAAAAGCAGATGTTGCGCGGGTTGTCGATCGACTGGTGGCCGATGTAGAGGCGGCAGCCGGGCTCGCGGCGGGTGTGCTCCTGCATTTTGCGAACGTATTCGCGCGCCTGCTCTTCGCTGCCGGACTTCAGCGTGAGATGGACGATATATACAAGCATGGCTTCGTGATCCTTCGTGGAACCTTCGTGTCTTTTGTGTGAACGAGAAGGGCCGGTTCACACAACGGACACGAAGGTTCCACGAAGTACCACGAAGGACTATTTTCTGGCCCGCTTGCCACTCGCCGCTGCTGCTCCTTCCGGCGGCAGGGCGGCAGCGAAGTCGTCTATCAGGATGGTCTGTTCGCGGCCCGGGCCGGTGGACACCATGGCGATCCTGGCTCCCGACTCCTTCTGCAGGAAGGCCAGATAATCGCGCGCGTTCTGCGGCAGCTTGTCGAAAGTCGTGATCCCCTGGGTGGATTTCTTCCATCCCGGCAGGGTTTGGTACACGCATTCGATCTTGTCGTAGTCGCGGGCGTCGGCGGGAATTTCGGCGGTCTTCTTGCCCTTGATCTTGTAGCCGACGCACACCTGGATCTCCTCCAATTCGTCGAGCACATCCATCTTGGTAACCACCAGCCAGGCGATGCCGTTGACCATGGCGGAGTAGCGCAGCAGCGGCAGATCGAGCCAGCCGCAGCGGCGCGGGCGGCCGGTGACGGCGCCGTACTCGTTGCCCTTGGCGCGCAGGTGCTCGCCCATTTTGTCGTGCAGTTCGGTGGGGAAGGGACCTTCGCCGACGCGAGTGCAATAGGCCTTGGTGACGCCGATCACCGTGCCGATGGACGTGGGCGGAACGCCGGTTCCTGTGACTGCGCCGCCCGAGGTGGCGCTGGACGAGGTGACGAAGGGGTAGGTGCCGTGGTCGATGTCGAGCATGGTGCCCTGCGCGCCCTCGAACATGACCGCGTGCCCCTCGGCGATGGCGCGATTGAGCAGCGTGGCGGCGTCGGCTACGAAGGGGCGGACCTCCTCGGCGACGCGAGCGTAGTCGGCGTACATCGCCTCCGGATCGAGCGGCTCGGAATTGAACAGCGCGTGCGCGATCATGTTCTTCTCGCGGCAGGCGTTCTCGATGTGGGTCTTCAGGAGTTGCAGGTCGAGCAGGTCGCAGACGCGCAGGCCGCGGCGGCCCATCTTGTCTTCGTAGGCGGGACCGATGCCGCGCGAGGTGGTGCCGATCTTTACCCGCCCGGGAGCGTTCTCCGCCGCCAGTTCGATCATGCGGTGATAGGGCAGGATGACCTGGGCGCGGTTGCTGACGAAGAGGTTGGCGTTGTCCTTGCCGGAGCCGGGCCCTTCGATGGCGATGCCGGCGGCGCGCAGAGCTTTGACCTCTTTCATCAGGGCAAACGGGTCCAGCACCACGCCGTTGCCGATGACGGCGCGGCAGCCGGGGCGGAGGATGCCGCAGGGCACCAGCTGCAGCACGAACTTGGCGCCGTCGATGGTGACGGTGTGGCCGGCGTTGTGCCCGCCGGCGTAGCGCGCCACGACCGTGAAACGCTCGGAGAGCACGTCCACGATCTTGCCTTTGCCTTCGTCGCCCCACTGGGCGCCGATGATGACTGCGGTCCTGACCTGGCTCAAGGGATCCTCTCTGCTCGCACACGCCTCGACCAAGAGGAACGACGCTGGATTGGCTGGGAGTTGCGGTCGAACGGGGTGTACGACAAATTTTAACAGTGGTCGGTGGTCAGTGGCCAGTGGTCAGCGAAGTTTCGACGGGGGCCAGGCCCAGCGGAATCCTGCAGTTTGGTGGGCGGCAATACTGACGCTACACTGCTGAAAGCTGATAGCTGAGAGCTCACAGCTTCTTTATGCCCGAGCTTCCCGAAGTCGAGACCATCGCCCGCGGCCTGGCCCAGCGCGTGACCGGGGACCGCATCGAGTCGGTGTGGCTGGGCGAGAAGCCGGAGCCGCTGAAGTCGCCGGCCTTGGAGATCGTCTCGGTGCTCGAGGGCTCGCGGATCGCCGCCGTGCGCCGCGTGGGCAAGCACATGGTGGTGGACCTGGAACGCGGGCGCGAGCGCGCGCAGTGGATCGTGCACCTGGGCATGACCGGCCGCATGCGGGTGGCGACAGCGGACAATGAGGTCGCGCGGCACACGCACCTGGTGGCGAAGCTGGCTTCGGGGAGAGAGCTGCGCTTCGAGGACCCGCGCCGCTTTGGCCGCCTGATGGTGCTGCGGGAGGCGTTTCGCGCCGCCGGCAGCGAGCCGCTGGACGTCAGCTTCGAGGATTTTGCCTCTCTGTTCCGCCGGCGGCGCACGCCGATCAAGAGCGCTTTGCTGAACCAGAAGCTGCTCAGCGGGGTCGGGAATATCTATGCCGACGAATCGCTGGCCCGGAGCGGCATTCGCCCGCGGCGGAAGGCGTCGTCGCTCACCCGCGCCGAATTGCGGCGGTTGTACGACGAGCTGCGGGCGGTGCTGCACGAGGCCATTCGCGCCGGAGGCTCCTCAGTCTCCGACTACGTGGATGCCGAAGGCAACGAGGGCTTCTTTCAACTGAAGCACCGGGTGTACGGGCGTGAAGGTCAGCCGTGCCGGAAGTGCAAGACGCCGATCAAGAAGATTGTGGTTGCGGGGCGGGGGACGCATTACTGTCCGAAATGTCAAAAGTAGCAGGGAATTTGGTGAATTGGTGATTGGGTGATTGGTTTGTCGGCGGAGATCTTCGCTGCCGAAGCAATCACCCAATCACTAAATCACCCAATTTCCTGCTGCTGCTCTCAAAGCTCACCGTTCATCTAGAATGTTCCCATGTCCGGCTTCGCTATTGGCGTGGACCTGGGCGGCACGAACCTGCGCATCGCCGCCGTGGACGATTCGGGAAAGCTGCTGGAGAAGGTCACCACCGGCACCAAGGTTTCGCTGGGCCGCGCTCACGTGATCACCGAGATGTGTGACGCCATCCGCACGCTGGCGGGAAAGTTCAGCCTCGACAGCGAGTTGCTGGGCGTCGGCATCGGAGTGCCGGGGATCATCGACAAGCGCACCGTCATGCTGCGCGAGTCGCCCAACCTGCCCGGCTGGCACGACTACCCGGTGCGCGACGAGATTGAGCGGCGTCTGCAGGCCCCGGTGGTGCTGGAGAACGACGCCAACGCGGCGGCGCTGGGCGAGAACTGGCTGGGCGCCGCCAAGGGCTTCGACGACATGCTGATGATCACGCTGGGCACCGGCGTCGGCGGCGGCATGGTGCTGCGGCAGAAAGTCTGGCACGGCATGACCGGCATGGCGGGCGAGTTGGGGCACATCACCGTGGATCCCAACGGCCCCAAGTGCGGCTGCGGCAACCAGGGATGCGTGGAGCAGTTCGCCTCGGCCAGCGCGGTGGTGCGCATGGCGCGCGCCGCCATCGAGAGCGGCAAGGCG
>DASUBK010000071.1:0-4085 GCA_035763305.1 Terriglobales bacterium
TTCCAGTATCACCTCGGGCTGAGCTTGATGAAGTCGGGCCAGGAACAGCAGGCAAAGTCGGCGCTGCAAAAGGCGCTGCAACTGAAACTCTCGCCGAACGACGAGCAGCAGGCACGCCAGGCGCTGCAACAGATTGCTGCCAAAGCATCTTGAAGACAGATTGTCCGGCTAGGAACTGCTTGTCCCTTGCGTATGCAATCCCTTGCACACATCAACCTATGTGACGGCCCGATGAATGTGTGCAAGTTTTTGCACTGCGATGCTTAGGCAAGCTTTTCAAGCACTTACAGCAAGAAACTTTAGTAATTGCGGCACCGGGTTCCCGTTTTGCTGGCAGTTAAATTGCTCTCCCCCTATACGCAAACCAGCCAGCCGTGCAGCATTCGCTAGATGAGGGGAAATGAGCGCGCACCAGCAAACTGATTTCACGAGCACTACTCTGGTCAGGCAAGAGCCGCGAACAGCGGAGCGTCCGCTCCCCGTGGGCGGCAGGCAGCGCAAATCCACGGCCCGCACCTGGGCGCACGCGATCGCGGCGGCGCCGGAACGGGAGATCGCCGGCGAAGCCACATTTCTGCAGATGCTTTCGCTGGAGCGCAAGCGCTCCGAGCGCTCCGGCAAGCCCTTTCTGCTGGTGCTGATGGAGAGCTCCGAGGCGCTGCAGGGTGAGATTGGCGAACGAGTGGTGAAGCAGATCCAGGGCGGGTTGTTCTCCGCCATTCGCGACATCGATGTGCCCGGCTGGTACGAAGAGGGAAGTGCGCTGGGCATCATCTTCACCGAAATGAACGAGGCGCAGCCGGAAGTCATCGCGACCATCGCGAATCGCATTTGCGAAGCGCTGACCTTCTGCGTGGATCCGGCGTACGCCGGCAAGATCTCCGTCAGCTGCCACGTGTTTCCCGAGAACGTCGCGGGCAAGAACGGCAACGGCGGCGGGACCATGCGTTTCTATCCCGACGTGCCGCGCACGCATCAGCAGCGCCGCTCCGAGCACCTGGTGAAGCGCACCATCGACGTGCTGGGCAGCCTGCTGGCCCTGATGCTGCTGTCGCCGGTCATGCTGGCGATCGCCGCGCTGATCAAGCTGACGTCGCCCGGCCCGATATTTTTTCGCCAGCAGCGCGTGGGACAGTTCGGCATTCCGTTTACGTTTCTGAAGTTTCGCTCGATGCACGCCAACAACGATCCCAAGATCCACCAGCAGTACGTGTCGCAGTTGATCGCGGGCAAGGTCGACGGCCAGTCGGGCGCGCCGGTATTCAAGATCAAGAACGATCCCCGGGTGACGCGGATCGGGCGTTTCCTGCGCAAGACCAGCCTCGACGAGCTGCCCCAGTTCGTGAACGTTCTCAAGGGCGAGATGTCGCTGGTGGGACCGCGGCCCCCGATTCCGTACGAGTTCGACCAGTACGATGCCTGGCATCGTCGCCGCGTGCTGGAGATCAAGCCCGGCATCACCGGGCTGTGGCAGGTCGAAGGCCGCAGCAAGGTCACCTTCGACGAGATGGTCCGGCTGGACCTGATGTACGCACGGAGATGGTCCATCGGCATGGATCTGAAGATCCTGCTGATGACACCCAAGGCTGTGTTCACGGGCGACGGCGCCTGCTAGGCACAAGCGCCGGGTTCCCCCAGCCCGGGTTTCCCAACTCCAACTGAAGCGAGAGAAACGACTTTATGAGCAGCCAAGCAGCAGTATGTCTAGCGAAAGAACCGGTAGTGATCCCCGAGGCGGGAAAGCTTCAGATCGGGGTGATCGGATATGGATATTGGGGCCCGAACATCGTCCGCAACCTGCAGCGCCTGGACGGCGTGAAGGTGGCGGGCATTTGCGATAAGAGCCAGGCCTCCGCGGCACGCGCGCGGCAGGCGTTTCCGGGTGTGGACGTGACCGGCGACGCCGATGCGTTGCTGACCTCGCCCGACGTGGACGCGATTGCGGTCATCACGCCGGTGTGGACGCACTACGAGCTGGCCAAGCGCGCGCTGATGAACGGCAAGCACGTGTTCGTCGAGAAGCCGTTCACCTCCACCTCCGCGCAGGCGGAGGAACTGATCGAGCTGGCCGAGCGCAAGGGCCTGCAGATCATGGTGGACCACACCTTCCTGTTCACCGGCGCGGTGCGCAAGATCCGCCAGCTGATCGACGACGGCGTGCTGGGCAAGCTGTACTATTACGATTCCACCCGCGTGAACCTGGGCCTGTTCCAGCACGACGTCAACGTGATCTGGGACCTGGCGCCGCACGATCTTTCGGTGATGGATTACCTCATGCCGAGCCGCCCGGAAGCGGTGGTGGCGACCGGCCAGAAGCATCTCAACGGTCACGAAGACATTGCTTTCATGACCGTCTACTTCCCCGACCAGGTGATTGCCCACATCAACGTAAACTGGCTGTCGCCGGTGAAGGTGCGCACCACCCTGATCGGCGGCGAGAAGAAGATGGTGGTGTGGAACGACGTCGACCCCGACGAAAAGATCAAGGTGTACGACAAGGGCGTCGACATCAAGAACAACGAAGGCGTGTACCAGTTGCTGGTGAGCTATCGCTCGGGCGACATGTGGGCGCCGCAGCTGGACCGCACCGAAGCGCTGACCCTGGAACTGCAGAAGTTCGTGGAGAGCATCATGACCGGCGCCTCTCCGGTCAACGACGGCGTAGCCGGCCTGCGCGTGGTGCGCATGCTGGAAGCGGCTTCGCAGTCCATCGCCAAGCGCGGCGAACTGGTTTACCTCTAGTCAACTCGTAGTGCGGACCGCCGGCCCGGCCCGGCGGTCCCATCCCCTCACAATCTCAGGGTTCCGCTGGGGCTTCGGCCCGCAGACATACATTTCTGTCTTATCAATACAGGGAGATACATCGTGAGCATGGAAGGCATTCCGTTCCTGGACCTGGTTACACCGCACCAGCAGCTGAAGGATGAACTGACGGCGGTGTTCCACCGCACCCTGGAGACCGCCGGTTTCGTGGGCGGCCCCATGGTGGCCAACTTCGAGCGCGCCTTCGCCGAATTCTGCGGCACGCGCGAATGCATCGGCGTGGCGACCGGCACCGACGCGCTGCGCTTCGCGCTGATGGCCCTCATTCAGCCGGGCGACGTGGTGGTCACCGTTCCCAACACCTTTATCGCCACCACCGAGGCGATCTCGCAGGCGGGAGCGTTCCCCGAGTTCGTCGACATGGACGAGCGCACCTACACCATGGATCCGGCGAAGCTGCGCGCCTACCTGGAGCAGGGATGCTCGAAGGACTCGACCGGCAAGCTGCTAAGCAAGCGCTCCGGCAAGCCCGTGACCGCGATCATTCCCGTCCACCTCTACGGCGCGCCGGCCGACATGGATCCGATCCTGGAGCTGGCGGAGCGCTATAACCTGATCGTCATCGAAGACGCCTGCCAGGCGCACGGCGCGGAGTACTTCTCGCGCAAGCAGAACCGCTGGCTGAAGTGCGGCTCCATGGGGCGCGCGGCGGCGTTCAGCTTCTATCCCGGCAAGAACCTGGGCGCGCTCGGCGAAGGCGGCGCGGTGACCACCAACGACGCGGAGGTCGCGCGCCAGGTCCGCCTGATTCGCGAGCACGGCTCGGCGGAGAAGTACTACCACGACATGGAAGGCTACAACGGCCGCCTGCACGCGCTGCAGGCCGGCTTGCTGCACGTGAAGCTGCCGCACCTGGCGCAGTGGAGCGCGAGCCGCTTGGCGGCTGCCAAGCGCTACAACGAGATGTTCGCGGCCGCCGGAGCGCCGGTGGTGACTCCGTTCATTCCGACGTGGGCGAAGCCGGTGTTCCACCTCTACGTGATCCAGGTCGACGACCGCAAGGCGGTGCAGCAGGCGCTGGCGGCGGAGAAGATCGGCAGCGGCATTCACTACCCGATTCCGCTGCACCTGCAGAAGGCGTATGCGGGGATGGGGCTGGGAGCCGGATCGTTCCCGGTCTCGGAGAAGGCGTCGGTGCGCATCCTTTCGCTGCCGATGTTCCCCAACCTCACCGAAGCCGACCAGAAGCGCGTGGTCGAGACGGTGGTTCGCAGCACGCAGGCGGCTACGCTGGCCGGCGCCGCGGCGGCGCGGTAAAAGCA
>DASUBK010000072.1:0-6102 GCA_035763305.1 Terriglobales bacterium
GGCGACGTGCTGAAGCTGGATGTCACCGCTGAACTGGATGGCTTCATCGCCGACGCCGCCCGCACGGTGCTGCTGCCCGGCGCCAGCGGACGCGCTCGCCGCCTGCGCGACTGCGCCCAGCGCGCCTTTCATCGCGCGCTGGAGGTGGCTCGTCCCGGCACTCCGGTCCGCGAACTGGGGCGCGTCGTGGAGCGCGAGGTGGAGAGCGACGGGTTTGCCGTGGTGCGCGAACTCACCGGCCACGGCGTCGGGCGCCGGGTCCACGAACCTCCCGAGGTACCTAACTTTTTCAGCGCGCTCACCCAGGGCGTGCTGGAGGAGGGCATGGTCATCGCCCTGGAGCCGATCATCGCTGAAAAACCGTCACGCATCGTCGAGGAGCGCGATGGCTGGACCATCCGCACCCAGAACCGCTCCCTGGCTGCCCACTACGAGCACACTATCGTGATTCGCGAGCAGGGCCCCCTGATCCTGACCGACGGCCAGCCCCACCCGCAGTTGCCGTAGCGCCCCGTTCCGATGTAGCGCCGCCTTCCAGTTGGCGGTCGCGCCCGCGCACCCGCCCGCCTCTGGATGGTTACCGTTGCGCTCCGGTAACCTGCCTGCCGGCCAATGGTCCAGCATGACTGTTCAGGTACTTGTTCGCCTGCTGGGCGAATGATAAATCTCTCTCTCAAGTCCCAGTGGGGAACAACTCCGGGCCCAAATTTCACGCTTCTGCGCGAACTTGTGGGAAGTGTGTCCAAGAGGAGAAGAATGAGAAAGCTTACGCTGGTTGCTATTTTGCTGACCTTGGCGGCCGCGGCCGCCGCGGAAGGCCCGCCGCAGCAATCGAAGGCGAAGATCAACGCGCCCAAGTCCGTCATCACCGTCAAAATGGACGGGATGAACTGCACCACCTCTGCCGGCACCAACGAATTCCCGGTGCAGGCCTGGTCGTGGGGCGCCAGTAATCCGGTTACCATCGGCGGCGCCACCGGAGGCGCGGGCGCGGGCAAGGTCAGCATCTCCAGCATCAATGTGTTGAAGCACTTCGATCAGTGCAGCCCGGCGCTGTTCCTGGGCGTGGCATCCGGCAAGCAGTTCGCCACCATGACCCTGACCCAGGAGGATACTGACAACAACGTCATCCTGACCATGTCCCTGGAGCACGTCTTCGTCGAGTCATGGCAGCTCAGCGGGTCGGTTAACGACGCCGTCCCCACCGAGTCCGTCAGCTTCGCCTTCCAGAAAGTATGCGTGAAGGAGACCTCCAACAGCACCACCGTGTGCTACAACGCCGGAACCAATACCAGCCAGTAATTCCCATTCGCAGTCGGACCGGGCGGAGCAAACCTCCGCCCTGTTTTTGTGCCCTTGAGGTCCTCTGCCTCCCTCATTCCTGTGCCGGCGCCAAT
Source organism: Terriglobales bacterium (assembly GCA_035763305.1). GTDB lineage: Bacteria > Acidobacteriota > Terriglobia > Terriglobales > Acidobacteriaceae > DASUBK01. Next base: position 1,398 of record DASUBK010000072.1, read on the forward strand.
CGCCGGGCTTCGCGCCAGGTGAAGAGAACGAACAAGAGGATCGCGACCGCCAGCACGACCGTGACGCGCGCGGGACCGAGCGCGCGGATATACACCTGGATCAGGAAGAAGAGGCCCAGCAAAGAGAGCGGCGCCCAGCGCCGTTCCTGGTAAAGGAAGTTCGCCACCAGCAGCAACGGCAGCCAAAGCACACTCACATCGTGCAGATATACATGGTAGGCGCCGAGGATGGCGACGGTCACCGTCAGCGCGAAATTGAGGTCGAAGGCGCTGCCGCGATCGTCAGCGACGGGCGTGGTCAGGGGGAATGCCAGCAGGCCGACGGCCGCCGCGAGTGAGAGTGCCAGCAGTACCGGGCCCGAGGGCACCACCAGCGACCACAATCCGCGCACCGTCGGCATCACGTTGGGCATGTCGAGATGTTCCCCGGCGAGCCTCAGCAGGGCGATATAAGAACGCACACCGTCGACCCCAACCACCGCCAGCGACAGCGCGCCGAGGGCCGCCGCGACCAGGATGAATCCGCGCACCGCGGACCAGCGGCGCTGGACCATCCAAACGATGACCACCGGCGCGACCAAATGCCACTTGAACACCGCCAGCGCCAGCCAGCAGCCGGCGCGTAAATCGCGCTTCTTCTTCAGTTCGTAGTACGCGGCGGCCATGCAGGTTAAGACCAGGATTGAGTCCTGGCCCTGCAGGAGCGCGATGCCGACGGGTGCAAACGCCGCCGCACATAACAAGGCGAAACCGCCGCCACGCCAGCGGGAGATTGCAAGAAAGGGTGCGAGGAGGGCTGCCGATACGATCAGCAGGCCGACGTTGAAGCATGCCCACGCGTAGTAGCTTGTGGTGTACGCCCCGGGGGCGAACAGCGCGAACAGCAGCGCCTCATAGGGCGCGTGAATGTACGGTATGCCGTTGTTGGGCCGGCCGAAAATCTGCTGCTGGAAGTAGTTTTGCGCATTGTAGTCGTAGAGGAAACGCGCGTTGTGCGTTGCCATGGTGCGGCCGGCGATGTAGAAGCTCGAGTAATCAGCTCCTCCCTTGCTGCCCTCGAGGATCATCGTCGGCAAGGTCATATACAGGTTGAGCAACATCAACAGCAGCAGCGCGGCCGGCACCAGGAGGCTTGCGATCGCCCGCGATTTGTCTTGATCGGCGCTCAAAGCGGTCATCTTGGCTGCTGCTGCGTCATGCAATGGATCGTCCCCAGACCCCAGACCAGGTCGCCGCAATAAATGGGGACCACCTCGCGATCGGGAAAACACTCCGCCAGCAGGTTGAGCGCGCGGCGGTCCTGGGGATCGTTAAACACCGGCGCGAGCACGCAGGCATTGCCGATATAGAAATTCGCATAGCTCGCCGGCAGCCGCCGCCCGGCAAATACTACAGGTCGGGGCATCGGCAACTCGACAACATTCAACTTCCGCGCGCGCAAGCGAAGCAGGTTGTCGGCCAGAGGTTCATGATTGGGATCGGCGCGGTTGGGCTCGACGGCGGCGACCACCGTGTCCGGCGCCACGAAGCGCGCAATGTCATCCACGTGGCCATGGGTGTCATCGCCCACGATGCCGCGCCCCAGCCACACCACGCTGTCAATCCCCAGGAAATCCGCCAGCGCGCGTTCGATCTCCTCCTGCCTGCGGCCTGGGTTCCGCTGCTGCACCTCGCTGAGCAGGCACTCCTCGGTGGTCAGCAGCAGGCCCGCGCCATTGACGTCGATGCTGCCTCCCTCCAGCACCAGCGGCGAGCGAAACTCCTCCGCCCCGGCCCACTTCGCGATCCTCCGCCCGGCGGTGTCATCGAATTTCCAATCGTCGTACTTGGCCCAGGCATTGAAGCGGAAGTTCGCGGCCGCCAGTTTGCGCTTGCCGCTGACGAGAAACTGCGGACCATAGTCCCGCGTCCAGACCCGATTGGTGCGACAGCGGCGAAAGCGCACGTTCTTCCCCAGCGCGCTGGCCTTGTCCAGCACTCGCCGGGCGCGCTCCTCTTCCTCCGCGTCCTGGACCAGGATTTCCACCCGCTCTCCGCGCGCCAGGTTGCGCACGATCTCGGCGTAGACCCACGGGATTGGCGCGAATTTCCCCGGCCAATCGCTGCGGTTGTGCGGCCACGCGATCCAGGTGGCGGCGTGAGGCTCCCACTCCGCGGGCATGCGGTAGCCGAGGGCGGCGGGCGTTGGGGTTGATCGTGTCTTTGGCAAGAGAGCAGAGTAAATTTTCGATTTGTGATTTGCGATTGGAGAAGGGGTACTGACCAATCGCAAATCACAAATCGCAAATCAATCGATCATCCGGTGCGTAATCTGCCCGTAGCTGTCGATGCGGCGGTCACGCAGGAACGGCCAGTTGCGTCGTATGTCTTCCATTTTTTTCAGGTCGATTTCCGCGATGAGAACCTGCTCGCGGTCGTGCGCCGCCTCGGCGATGACCTGCCCGAAGGGATCGCACACGAACGATCCGCCCCAGAACTCCAGGCCGGCGCCCGGGGTCTCCTTGCCGCGCACGTTGCCGGTTTCGTGGCCGACGCGGTTCACCACCGCCACGTACACGCCGTTGCTGATGGCGTGCGCCCGCTGGATGGTGCGCCAGGCGTCGTGCTGCGCCGTGCCGTACTGTTCTTTCTCCGACGGATGCCAGCCGATCGCGGTGGGATAGAACAGCACCTGCGCCCCGCGCAGCGCCGTCAACCGCGCCCCTTCCGGATACCACTGGTCCCAGCACACCAGCGTGCCGATCTTGCCCACCTGCGTGTCAAACGCCTTGAACCCCAGATCGCCGGGCGTGAAGTAAAACTTTTCGTAATACAGAGGGTCGTCGGGGATGTACATCTTGCGGTAAATGCCCATCAGCGTGCCGTCGGACTCGAACACCGCGGCGGTGTTGTGATACACCCCCGGCGCCCGCTTTTCGAAGAGGGAAGCGACCAGCACGATCTTCTGCTGCCGCGCCAGTTGTGACAGGCGCGTGGTCGTGGGGCCGGGAATCGGCTCCGCCAGGTCGAACAGCGACGCGTCCTCGCGCTGGCAGAAATACTGCGTCAGGAACAGTTCCGGCAGGCACACGACCTGCGCCCCCCGCCCCGCCGCTTCCCGCACCAGATCGCAGGCGTGATCCAGATTCCGCTCCGGATCGGGCGAGCACGACATCTGCACCAATCCGACGCTGTAGGTGTCGGCCACGAATCGCACCTCCGCGCGAAATTCAAAGCATACCAGCTTGCCGTGTTCTCGAAGTATCGGGGAGAGCGGTTGACTCGCTTCCCCATGCGCCGTTACGTTATCTGGTTCACCAATCCCACGAGGTGCCGACTTGAAGCATGAGGGCAAGAAAACCGCCGGCAAGAGCGCGGCCGGTAAGAAGAAGACCTCCACTAAGGCTGCGCCGGGTCCTGCCGCCCGGTCTTTCGAAAGCCGCCACGCGACGCATCAACCGCCCAAGGAAGTTGCCGGCACCGGCATCGATCGCAAGCTGCACGATCCCGACGAGGATCGCCTCGAACCCCTGGCTCCCCTCGATCTGGGGCGCATCCGTTCGGTGGACGACCTCGTCTCCGCCATGGGGCGGACCGCGTTTACCGGCCGCCAGGTCGGTCAGGCCGCCGACGTGCTGGAGGCCATGGCCCGCGACAAGGACTGCTTCAAGGTCATGACCCTGGCCGGCGCCATGACCGTGGCCAAGCAGTCGCTCGTCATCTGCGACCTCATCGAGCACGGCATCATCAACGCGCTGGTTTCCACCGGCGCGCTGATGGCACACGGCCTGGTCGAAGGCACCGGACACGCCCATTACGTCTACGACCCCAAGATGAATGATGTCGAGTTATATGAGGCCGGCTACAACCGCGTCTATGACACCCTGGAACCGGAGCGCAACCTGGACGACGTGGAAGAGGTGGTGGCGCGCATCCTCAACGGCTGGAACGCCGGCGAGACGCTGTGCTCGTGGAAGCTGAACCGCGCCATCGGCGAGCATCTCAGCAAGCGCGGCAGCGAGCGCGGCATCCTGAAATCCGCCTTCGAGCACAACGTGCCCGTCTTCGTGCCCGCGTTTACGGACTCGGAACTGGGCCTCGACTTCGCCCTGCACAACCGCATCCGCGCCCGCCAGGGCCGGCCCACGCTACGCTGGGACGCCTTCGAGGACCTGGAGAAGTTCGCCGCTACGCTGCTGGCCGCCAACCGCATCGGCATCTTCACCATCGGGGGCGGCGTGCCCCGCAACTGGGCGCAGCAGTTCGGGCCTTTCTGCGAACTGCGCCACCGCCGCGCCGGCGAAGACATTCCCCTCAAGCGCTACCACTACGGTCTGCGCATCTGCCCCGAGCCGGTCTACTGGGGCGGGCTCTCCGGCAGCCCGTATTCCGAGGCCATCTCCTGGGGCAAGTTCGTGCCCCCGGACGAAGGCGGCAAATTCGCCGAGCTGTTCGTGGATGCCACCGTCGGCCTGCCGCTGATCACCGCTGCGGTGCTGGAGCGGCTGCGAAAATAGTTCTCAGTTGCCAGTTCCCAGTTCTCAGAAAAAGAGGCAGCTCGCACGAGCTGCCCCTCTTGTTCTGAACGAACTGGGAACTGAAAACTGGCGACTGGCAACTAATCGAAGATAAAGATCGCGGCCGCGATCACCGTGGTCCACTTGCCCTTCTTATCGCCCACCGCCGACTGGGTCACGTTCATGGTGCGCACAATCTTGTTGGACAG
>DASUBK010000073.1:0-4008 GCA_035763305.1 Terriglobales bacterium
GATGATGCCGGCGGGCGTGCACGGCACCAGGCCCGGTCGCTGGGTGGAGAGGAAGCCGACGTTCATGGGGTGAAAGCCGTCCACGTCCTTGGCGGGATCGACGGAGATCAGGACTTTCTTGGCGTCCACCTGCGCGGGCAGGGGAAGTTGCACCAGGATGCCGTCAATCTCGTCGCGGCGATTGAGATCGTGCACCAGCGCCAGCAGTTCCTCGGTGGTGGAGGAATCGGGCGGGGTGTGCTTCTCGCTGTAGACGCCGACCTCCTCGCAGGCTTTGACTTTGCCGCGCACGTAGATTTCCGAGGCCGGGTTGTTGCCGGCGAGAATGACGGCCAGGCCGGGACGCACGCCGGCGGCGCTGAGGGAGCGGACTTCGTCGGCGACTTCGGCGCGAATCTGCGCCGCGATCTTGGTGCCATCGAGCAGGGTGGCGGACATGGGGACCTCGGGGGAGTGGAAATTTTGAGCCGTGGATTCTATCTTACTCAGGACAGAAGAAACTGTGACGCGCCGCACCCGGGCGCAGGGAGTTTGCGTGATTCACCCTGAACTGCTGGAAATCCTGGCGTGCCCGCTGTGCAAGACGCCGCTCGCCTATAACGAGAAAGCCAACACACTGAAGTGCGGGCAGTGCCGTCGCGTGTATCCCATCCGGGAAGAGATTCCCGTCCTGCTGGTGGATCAAGCCACAATCGACGAATCCTAGAATTCCCATTTTTTGACACAGAGCGTGTCCTATTCCCGAAAACGAGACTCTATGTCCCTGGCAAAGCGCTCGTAAAGGCCTCTGGGGCATGCTGTTGCCGGTCCGCAACATCCTGCGGATCAGGGGTTTATATGAGTAGAGCGACCCAGGGATGAGGATGGAGCCGCTTTTGCCCGCTACGGCATGCGAATTGCTAGCAACAAAGTGAGGCAAGGCGGAGTCTAAAGAGTACGAAGTCGCGGTTCCTGGGGTCGGAGGTGAACAATGATGCCGGAAAAATTTTCCGTCACAGAACTGTCGGCCTTGCGGAATGAACTGATCGCGGGCGGTTTGGACGCCTGGGATGCAGCGCAACTGCTGCAGGCGTTCCTGATCGGTCGCGGCTACGGGGTCTCCCGCGAAGCCGCTCTGGATGCTGCCACGCGCGTCGAGAGCGCCGGTTGCGCCATCGACGTGATCCAGAAGGAGTTGGAGGGCATCGCGCACGTCATGTAAGCCCTTGCGGCCGGTGACCCGCAGAGGCTTCTAACCAAGTTTCAACCAACCAAGCCGGGCGCAAGCGCCCGGCTTGATTGTTTTTGGTCAACTCTCGCCGTTTGTGCAGGTGCTCATGAATTTTGCCGGGAGTCCCCCAGCGGCTAAAGCCGCGATGAGTCTGGAGGCGGTTCGGCACGGCTGAAGCCGTGCCCTCCCGTTGAGAGTCGAATCGCCACATAGGAAGCCGTGCCACCCATCCGCCAGGCGTTCCTCCCGTCCGCTAGGCGTGTGCCCCTTCCGCCTTCCGCCGCGCGGTCACTCGTAGCGCAAAGCGATCATGGGATCGACGCGCAGGGCGCGGGTGGCGGGAAGGTAGCAGGCGGCGAGAGCCACGCCGGCCAGAATGATCGCCACCGCGGCAAAGGTGAGCGGGTCGGTAGCAGAAACGCCGTACAAGAGCTTGGCCATCAGGCGGGTGAGCAACAGCGCGGCGACGAGGCCGGCGCCCAGACCCCATAGTGCGATCCTCGTTCCTTGTGCCAGGATCAAGCGCAGGATGTCGCCACGCTGCGCGCCGAGGGCCACGCGAATGCCGATTTCCGCCGTGCGTTGAGCGACTGAGTACGAGAGCACGCCGAAGATTCCGACGGCGGCCAGCAGCAGGGCAATGGCGCTGAACGACCCCAGCAGCAGGGTGCGAAATCGTTCCTGGGCCACCGATCGGTCCAGCGCATCAGCCAAGGGCTGAATATCGGTTACGGGCAGGTTCTTATCAATCGAGTGGACGGCCTGGCTGATGGCTGCGGCGACGGCGGAAGTGTCGAGAGTACTGCGCACCACGACCTCTCCGCCCCAGAGCGGGGCCTGGGCGAAGGGGACATACATCATGGGGCCGGGAGTACGGCTGAGCGCGACATCGCGAACGTCGCCCACCACGCCGACGATGCGGCGCGACACATTGACGTTGGGCGGAAAGCCGAATTTCATTTCTTTCCCGATCGGATCCTGAGCGGGGAAGTAGCGCCGGGCGAGAGTCTGGCTGATGATCGCCACGCTCGGATTCTCCGGCGAGTCCTGCTCGGAGAAGAAGCGGCCGCGCAGCAGGGGGATTCGCAGGACGCGAAAGTATTCGGGGCTGACGGTGGCGTAGTCGGCGGTGGGCGACTGGCCGGGCGGCAGCGGCGGAGCGCCGACGATGGTGAAGGGGAAGGTGGCGGCGCCCTGGCGATCCATCGGCAAGGGCGCGGCGATGGCGGAATCGGAGAAGCCGGGCAGCGCGTGCAGGCGCGTCATCAGTACGCTGGAGAAAGCCGCCCACTGCTGCGGGGTCTGGTACAAGAATCGCGGAAGCGACACCTCGGCCTCGGTGACGCGGCCGGGGTCGAAGCCCGGGTGTACCGCGGTGACCAGCACGAAGCTGCGAATGAGGAGGCCGCCGGCGATCAGCAGCACCAGCGCCAGCGCAATTTCCCCGGCGGCCAGAACACTGCGCAGGCGCCGGCCGCGACGCTGGCCGACGCGCTCGCCGCTCTCCTGGAGGTTGCGCTGCGGCGCGGAGGGAGTTGCCAGGAGCGCGGGCGCCAGTCCGAAGACGAGGGCGGCGGCGAGGGAGACCACAAACGCAAACGCCAGCACCGGCGCGCCCACCTCAATCGAGCCGATACGGGTGACGGCGGCAGGCACGAAGGGCCGGAAGATCCTGATGCCCCAGATGGCGAGCAAAACGCCGGCCATGCCGCCCAGTAAGCCCAGCAAGGCGCTCTCCGCCAGCAGTTGGCGGATAATGCGGGCGCGGCGCGCGCCCAGCGCCATGCGCAGCGCGATCTCGCGAGCGCGCGAGGTGGCGCGCGACAACAGCAGGTTGGCAAGGTTGGCGCAGGCGATCAGCAGGACTAACCCCACAGCGCCCAGCAGGATCAGCAGCGCCGACTTCACGTCCCCGACTACGGCCTGGCGGTAAGGCACCAGGCGAATCGTCAGCCCGGAATCCTGACTGGGAAACTGCGCTGCCAGGCGCGCGGCGAGAGTGTTCATCTCGGCCCGAGCCTGCTCCAGGGAAACGCCCGCCCGCAGCCGGGCGATTCCGCCCAGCACACGCGTGCCGGGCTGCAACAGCATAGGCCCGAACAGGGGATCTTGTGCGGCGGAGATCCAAACTTCCTGGTGAGCGGCGCCGTCGGGGTAGCGAAAGGCCGCCGGCAGAACGCCGACGACGGTGAAGGAGCGCATGTCGAGGGTGATGGAGCGGCCGATCAGAGCCGGATCGGCGCCGAAGCGGCTGCGCCAGAGGCTCTCGCTGAGAACGGCAACCGGCGCGGCGCCCGGCGTGCCATCCGCCGGTTGCAGGGTGCGGCCCAGCAGCGGGGCGGAGTGCAGCAGCGGAAAAATTTCGGGCGTGACGGCGGCGGTGTTCACGATGACGGGCTCGCCGGCGCCGGTCAGGGTGAGATCGTGAAAGGCGTTTCCGGCCACTTCGTCGAAGACGTGGTTGTGCTCGCGGATGTCGGTAAAGTCGCGGTAGGAGATGCTGGAGAGGGCGTCCGGCCGCTTGCCGGGAACGTTGAAAATCAGAACGAGCCGATCGGGATCGGGATAAGGAAGGGAGCGCAAGAGCACCGCGTGCACCAGGCTGAAGATGGCGGTATTGGCGCCGATTCCCACGGCCAGGGTGAGGATGGCAACGGCGGCGAAGCCGGGGGACTTGAGCAACATGCGAAGGCCAAAGCGTAAGTCCTGGTCGAGATCCTGCACCCAGCGCACGCGGCGGGTATCGCGGCAGTTTTCTTTTGCCTGCTCGATTCCGCCCATGTCGAGGAGCGCGCGGC
>DASUBK010000074.1:0-5148 GCA_035763305.1 Terriglobales bacterium
GGCCAGCGTCGCCGGCGGCACGTGCGTCGGCATATAGGGCGCCAGCGGGTTGGGGAAATAGGAAGGCGCCTTGCGGTAGTCGAGACCGTAGGAGAGCTGTTGCTTGTCCTTCTGGGCAAAAGCCGTAGCAGCAAGGAAGGCAAGGACCAGCAGGACAGCGCCGGAGCGGACGAGAGTGCGAAGGTTGCTCATAATTTTGTCCCCACTGCAATCGGAGGCATCAGGGAATGCAGGAAAGGTGCACGGACGTTGCCACGAGAGGCGTCGGTAAGTTGTTGTGTCCGTGTGGGATGGCGCAGCCCAGTGTTCGGGGCTGGGACAGCGGTGTGCGGAAACGGACAATGCGATTTACGAACAAAATTCCTCCGGTCCGCCTCTTGCTCCCACCCAGGCTTGTGATCGGGCCATCGACAAGGCTTACAAGCGGATCTACGCGGATCTCCGCGTATGGCCTTTCTTGTCTTCGATCCGCGGCGGTCATCCGCGATCATCCGCGGTAGATTCTTCCCTTCACCGCGCGGTGGCTACCGGGGGCTTGCCGGGATTGGCGATGACGATGCCGGGTTCCACCTTTTGCTCTCCCACCAGCCAGCCGTCGAAAAGGTGGATCACGCGATCGCTGTAGGTGGCGTTCACCTCCGAGTGCGTGACCTGGATGATGGTGGTGCCGGCGTCGTTCAAGGTCTTGAACAGCTCCATGATTTCCTTCGCCTGGCTGGAGTGCAGGTTGCCGGTGGGCTCGTCGGCGAGGATGACCTTGGGGTTGCCGACCACGGCGCGCGCCACGCCCACCAACTGCTGCTGGCCGCCGGAGAGCTGGTTGGGATACAGGTCCTTCTTGCCCACGATCTGGAAGCGATCCAAGGTGTCGCAGACCATGGTCTGGCGCTGCTTGCGCGGCACGTCGCGATAGGAGAGCGGCACGTCGAGGTTCTCGTACACCGTGAGGTTGTCGAGCAGGTGATAGCTCTGGAAGACGAAGCCGATGTACTTGCGGTTGAGGTCGGAGCGCTTCTTGCGGTCGAGCTTGTGCACGGCGTGGTCGAGGAAGAAGTACTCGCCGCTCCAGGAGTCGTCCAGCATGCCGAGGATGCTCAGCAGCGTGGACTTGCCCGCGCCGGAGGGCCCCATGATGGTGACGAACTCGCCTTCGCGGATATCGAGGTTGATGCGGCGCAGGACGTACATCACGCCGGCAGCGGTCTTGTAGGTGCGTTCCACGTTACGTAACGAAATCATTTTTTCAGTTCCCAGCTCTCAGTTCCCAGTTTTGCGAAAGTTTCAGTTTCCGTTTCAGTTTCAGCGCGCGTCCGCAGGAGGTATATCAGTATTTCAGTACGTCAGTACTCGGTCCGAGCGACCCGTTCGAGGTTGAAATACTGAGCTACTGACATACCGAGATACCTCTTTAATTTATCCTCTGAAACTGAAACTCATTCATAGCGTAGCGCCTCCATGGGGTGCACGCGCGTGGCGCGGCGGGCCGGCAGGTAGCTGGCCAGCACTCCCACCAGGAATAGCACGGCGACGGCTGCGAGGAGCGTCAGCGGATCGCCGGGGCTGACGCCGTAAATCTGCGATTTGAGCAGGCGGGTGGCGGCAATCGCGCCGCCGATGCCGACGACGGCGCCGCCCAATAACAGCACCACGCCTTCCCGCACCACCATGCTTAAGACTTGCCCCGCGCCGGCGCCGAGTGCCATGCGCACGCCGATTTCACGCGTGCGCTGGGTCACATGATAGCTGAGCAGGCCGTAGAGCCCGATGGCGGTCAGCAGCAGCGCCAGCCCGGCGAAGCTGGCCATCAGCAGCATCAACATCCGGGCGAAGGAGGTCGATTCGGCCACCAGGTGCGACATCGGCGCCACGCTGACGATGGGCTGCTGCGGGTCCACGTCTTCGATGGCGCGGCGCACGCCGACGGAGAGGTCCTGATCGCCGGAGGTGCGGATCACGATGGCGGAGATCAGGCCGAAGCTCTGGTACAGCATGTCATTCAGGTCTTTACTGGCTTGGGCCTGCGGCAGGTAGATGATGGGAGGCGCGGGCAAGTCCACGGAGTAGTCGTGGACGTCCTCGACTACGCCAACAATCTGCAAGGGGCCGTCGGCGATGTCGCGCTCGACAAACTGCGAGCCGACCGCATTCCCACTCGACCAGCAGAGGCGCGCGGCGGTGGCATTGACGATGGCGACCGGCGTCGAGCCGGCGACATCGGCGTCGGTGAAGTCGCGCCCGGCCAGCAGGCGGGTCTCCATGGTGCGAAAAACGTCCGGGCTGATGGCGCGGTAGTTGTACACATCATTGCCGGCGGAGCACTGCTTGCCGTTCACCACCGGGGAACCCAGGTTGAGACCTCCCTCGAGAGGCGGCGACGAAACCGTGGCCGCAGCCACCACGCCGGGCAAGGCGCGAATGCGCTGCAGGGCTTTCTGATCGAAGTCCCATACCGCGGCCGGGGTAGCGAACTTCTTCGAAGCCATCGAAAGCTCGGCCACCTGCAAGTGACGCGGCTGGAAACCGAGGTCCACCGCTTCCAGCGCGGCAAAGCTGCGGACCAGAAGCACCGCGCAGGCGAGCAGTACGACCGCGAGAGCGACTTCGCCGCCCAGCAACAGTTTGCGGCTGCGCTGTTGCGCGCGGGTGAAGCCGCCACCGCGCTCGCCGGATTTCAGCGTGCCGTAAACGTCGCGGGCGATGGCGCCCAAGGCTGGCGCCAGGCCGGAGATGAAGGCGGCAATCAGCGCGACGCCGAGGGTGAACAGCAGCACGGGCACATTGATCGCAACCAGGGAAAAATCGAAATCGCTGATGGAGTAATAGCCGCCGCGGCTGGGCAGGATGGTTTTGAGGCTTCCCAGGCTCCACCACGCCAGCAGGACGCCCAGCGCCGCGCCGGTGAGGTTCAGCAGCATGGTCTCGGTGAGCATCTGGCGGATGACATCCCAGCGGCGCGCCCCCAGCGCCACGCGCACCGCCATCTCGCGCCGGCGTGCCGCGGAGCGCGCCAGCAGCAGCCCGGTGACGTTGGCGCAGGCGATCAGCAGCACCACCAGCACCGCGCCGAACAACAGCCACAGCGGCGTCTTCAGCTGCGAGGAATTCCATTCGCGGTAACTGCGCGGGGCGAGAGCGGTCGCCTTGGAAACCCAATTCTTCGGGTTCTCCTGCTGGTATTGGTGGAGGATGTCGGCCAGATCGGCGGCGGCGGCCTGTTTCGTGACTCCCGGCTTCAGCCGTGCTATGACCAGGTGGTTCATGCCGCCGCCGGTCGAGTAGCGGGCGAGGCGGTCGGGCAGCCACACGTCGTAGGGCTTGTTCATGCGGAAGTTCTGCGGCAGCACGCCGACGATGGTGTAGGCGACGCCGTTGCACCAGAGCTGCTTGCCCAGGACTTCGCGGTCACCGGCGAAGTTTTCCCGCCACAAGCGATAACTGAGGATGGCGGCGTTGGACTGAACCGCATCCGCTGCGACAAAGTCGCGCCCCAGAAACGGCGCCACGCCGAGGGTGGAGAAGAAGTTGGTGGAGACGCGGCGGTCGGGCACGTACTCGGGAGTGCCGCCGCCGGTCAGATTGCAGCCGGTGGCGGGGAAGTCCACCAGCACCGAGGAGAAGGAGTGGTTCTGCCGGATGATGGCGTCGGCCAGCGCGGGAGTGAGGTTGTCGTTGATGTATCCCGACTTCCACTGGATGCCGATGTGCATGAGGCGATCGGGTTCGCCGAAGGGCAGGGGGCGGAACATCGCCGCATACACCACGCTGAAAATGGCGGTGTTGGCGCCGATGCCGAGCGCCAGCGTGACGACGGCGACCAGAGTGGCCGCCGGCGTCTTGGCCAGCATGCGCCCGGCATAGCGGATTTCCTGCACGAAGTTGCTCATGCCATCCTCATTCGTAGCGCAGGGCGACCATCGGGTCCACGCGGGTGGCGCGCAGGGCGGGCACCAGCGCCGCCACACATCCCACGATCACCAGGACGACGACCGCGGCGAAGTAAGCGGTCGCGTCATGGGGAGTCACGCCAAACAAAAATGCCCGCAGGGCGCTGGTGGCAGGGATGGCGGCAATGGCGCCCACCACCACGCCAGCGACGGTCAGCCCCAGGGCGCGGCGGATCACCATGGTGAAGATGGCGCCGCGCTGCGCGCCCAGGGCCACACGAATGCCGAACTCCTGGGTGCGCCGTCCGACCAGGAAGGCAGTCAGGCCGTACAGTCCGACCGCGGCCAGCAGCAGGCCGAGGCCGCTGAGGGATACGATCAGCCAAGTCGCGAAGCGCTCGTCGGTGGTCGCCATCTTCATGTGCTGGCGCATGGTGGCCAGGTAGATGATGTCGACGTTGGGGTTGAGATCGAGCAGTACGCGCCGTACCGCGGGCGCCAGCGTACCCGCTTCGCTCGCCGTCTTCACCATGAGAACGGTCTCGCCGTAGTCGTCGGCGCGCATGGGAAGGAACACGCAGGGGATGGGGTCCTCGACCATGTCTTCGTTCTTGGCGTCCTCCACCTCGCCGATGACCTGGTAGGGAGCGCTGTCGGCTTTGTCCAGGCGCACCAGTTTGCCCACCGGATCCTGTCCCGGCCAGAAGCGCTGCGCCATGGTGCGGTTGACGACGGTGACGCGGGCGCCGGCCTGTTCGTCGGCAGCGGCGATGGTGCGGCCGCGGAGCAGGCGCGTGCCCAGCACGTCGAAGTAGTGGTCGCCGACGGGGTCAAAGTGGACGACGGTGCCCTCGTCGGGGCCGCCGGTCAGGAAGACCTTGCGGGTGGCGCCGCTGCCGCTCAGGCTGAAGGGGATGTGCATGCCGACGGCGGTAGCCTGCACGCCGGGCAGCGCCTCAAGCCGGCGACGTGCCTCGTCCACGTACTGGCGGTCGGCCTCGGAGGTCTTGGTGCCGGGGGTGATTTCCATGATCAGCAGGTTCTGGTGGGCGTCGAAGCCGGGGTTGGCGGTGGTCGCCTTGATGACCGAACGCACCAGCAGCCCGGCGCAGACCACCAGCACCACGGAAATCGCCACCTGGGCTGTGACCAGCGCGGCGCGGCCCCACGCACTGCCGGTCGAGGTTGACCGGCTTCCATCCTTGAGGAAGGTGGCGGGCGCGGTACGCACCGCCTGCCACGCGGGCGCTACGCCGAAGAACAG
>DASUBK010000075.1:0-5624 GCA_035763305.1 Terriglobales bacterium
CTCGGCGCCATGGAGGCCAGCGCGCTGCTGGGGGCGGTGATGTCGGAGATCGACGTCGCCGTCTACGCCTTTGACTCGCAGCAGCGACTCCGCCTGGCCAATCGCGCCGGCGAGCGCCTGCTGGCGCAGAACGTCGAACGCCTGCTGGGCAAGACGGCGAGCGAACTGGGCCTTGCCGAATGTCTGCAAGGCGAGTCGGCGCGCACGCTGGAAAAAGTTTTTCCCGGACGCGCCGGGCGCTTCGGCATGCGCCGCAGCATCTTCCGCCAGGGCGGGCTGGCGCACGACCTACTGGTGATCTCCGATCTCAGCCGGGCACTGCGCGAAGAAGAGCGCCAGGCGTGGCAGCGGCTGGTGCGCGTGCTCGGCCACGAACTCAACAACTCGCTGGCGCCGGTGTGCTCCATCGCGCAGAGCCTGGAGATGCTGATGAAGCGGGAGCCGCGCGCCGCCGACTGGGAAGACGACCTGCGCCGCGGGCTGCGCGTCATCGCCGAACGCTCCGACGCGCTCAGCCGCTTCATGAAGGATTACTCCCGCCTGGCGCGCCTGCCCAAGCCGGAGTTGCAGTCGGTGGAACTGGAGCCGCTGGTGCGCGGCGCCGCCAACCTCGAAGCGCGCTTGCGCGTCCAGGTGGTGGAGAGCCCGCCGGTCCGGATCCAGGCGGACCCCGATCAGCTACAGCAGGCGCTCATCAATCTCATTCGCAACGCCGCCGACGCTTCGCTGGAAACCGGCGGCGGCGTTTCGGTGGGCTGGCGCCGCAACGGCACCTCGGTCGCCATCTTTGTGCAGGACGAGGGCCACGGCATCGCCAATCCCGGCAACCTGTTCGTGCCCTTCTTCACCACCAAGCAGGGAGGCTCGGGGATCGGCCTGGCACTCAGCCGCCAGATCGCCGAGGGCCACGGCGGCACTCTGACGCTGGCAAACCGCAGCGAAGGCAAAGGCTGCGAGGCGCGCCTGCAGTTGCCCATCAGCCTGGACTGAAGAATTTCGTGAGTTGGTGATTGGGTGAGGGACGGCACTCCGCCGATTCGGAAGCATTCCTCTTGCGCTTCGACAAGAGTTCGGCTACGCTCCTTGTAGAAGCGAAAGGGGAGAGGCCGCATGATCCACGACTTGCTGTTCCGGCTCCGCTCGCTGCTGCGCCGCAACGCGGCCGACACTGACCTCGACGACGAGCTGCGCTTCCACCTCGAGCAGCAGGCGGCCAAGTATCAGGCTCAGGGCGCGCCTGCGGACGAGGCGGCGCGGCGGGCGCGGCTGGATTTCGGCGCGAGCGAGCAAATCAAAGACGAATGCCGCGACAGCTGGGGTGTCCGTCTGGTGGAAACGCTGCTCCAGGATGTGCGCTACGCCCTGCGAACCTTGCGCCGCTCTCCCGGGTTCACCGCCTGCGCGGTGCTGACCCTGGCGCTCGGCATCGGGGCCAACACCGCGCTGTTCAGTGTCATCGACCGCCTCCTGCTCGCGCCTCTTCCGTATTCGCGGCCGCAAGACCTCGTCGCCGGCGTTCGCCATGACTCCGCGGCCAACGTGCGTGACATCCAGGCCCAGACCCGCACCCTGGCGCAAGGCGGCGGGATCACCGTCGAGCGTGCGGATTACACGGGCGGGGCGGAACCGGTGCAGATCCGCGCCGGATACGTGAACGCCGGGTTCTTGCCGACCCTCGGCATAACCCCGATGCTGGGCCGCCTCATGACGCGGGAAGAAGATGTGGGCGGCGGACCGCACACCGCAGTCGTCAGCTACCAGTTCTGGCAGAACTTTCTCAGCCACGATCCGCAGGTAATCGGCAGGACGATCCCGCTGAGCGGAAACAGCTACACGGTGATTGGTGTCCTGCCCAGCGGCTTTGTGCTGCCGCGGGAAAAGGCCGATGTGTTTCTCTCGGTGTGGGTGGCGTATCCAGAGGCCGAGAAGAACCGTGGGATGCACGTCCTGCACACCTACTGGCGGCTGAAGCCGGGTGTGAGCGTCGCCCAGGCGCAGGCGGAGATGGCGGCGATAGACCGGGAACTCATCAAGGACCATCCCGACACCGAGACGAGCCGGCAGACAGTCCTCGTACCGCTGCAACAGTTCGTGGTGGGAGACATTCGCACCGCCCTGCTCATCCTCTTCGGCGCGGTCGGATTGGTCTTGCTGATTGCCTGCGCGAATTTTGCCATGCTGCTGACCGCGCGCGGCCTGGCGCGGCGCCGCGAACTCACCATCCGCGCGGCCCTGGGCGCCGCTTCCGGCCGCCTGCTGCGACAGACTCTCACCGAGAGCACCTTGCTCTCGCTGGCCGGCGGCGCGGTTGGATTGCTGCTGGCGCAGTGGGGCACGACTTTCCTGGTAGCGCTCAAGCCCGCCGCTCTCGATCGCTTCGACGGCGTCCACATGGACCCTCGCCTCTTTCTTTTTGTGCTCGGCGTGTCGCTGATCACCGGAGTTCTGTTCGGAATGGTGTCCGCATCGGCCGCCGCTCGCAGCGACGTAGCCGAGTCCCTGAAGGAGAGCGTCCGCAGCACCACCGCGGGCGCCTCGACTCACGCCTTCCAGAGGTCGCTGATCTCGGCCGAGTTTGCCCTGGCCCTGGTCTTGCTGGTCGGCGCCGGGTTGTTGATCAAGGGCTTCAGCAGGCTTCGTTCAGTCGACCCGGGATTCAACCCCGGCCATCTCACCACCATGCGGGTCGAGTTGCCGCGGGCGCGTTACGCGACCATCCCCGCGCAAACGGCTTTCCGCCGCGAACTGCAGGCGCGCCTCGACGCGCTTTCCGGTGTGGAGGCGGCGATGATCACCGATTTGCCGCTGGACGGAAACTACGTGAGCCACGGCGTCGTGATTGAGGGCCAGGCGCCCGTGCCCGTGGGATCGGAGCGACACGCGCAGGACCTTTCCATCATGGGCGATTATTTTCACGTGATGCAGATCCCGTTGCGCGCCGGCCGGAGCTTCACGGCGTCGGACCGCGAAGGCCAGCCGCTGGTGGCGATCGTCAATGAGGAGTTTGTGCGCGAGTTTCTTGGGCAGGGAGCCGGTCGTGGTCGACCGGCCTCCAACAGTGGACCGGCCTCCAACAGCGGACCGGCCGCCAGCGGTGGACCGGCCTTCGCAATCGGCGCGCGCATTGATTGGAGCCCGCTGGACGGGCCGCACAGGTGGATGACGATCGTCGCCGTGGCTGCCGATGTTCGCCAGGCGGGGCTGAATCAGCCGGCGGATCCCGCTATCTACACTCCCTACGCCCAGACCGACGAGCGCTGGAAGAGCTGGATGACGCTGGTCCTGCGCCCCGGCGGTGGCCCCGCGGCCAACGCGCCGGCCGCCGCCCTGGTAGAAGAGGTGAAGAAGCAGGTATGGAGCATGGACGGGCAGGTTCCCGTCGGCGAGGTCCACTCCATGACCGAGATGATGGCGGCATCCATCGCGCAGCAGAAGTTCAACATGTTGCTCCTGGGACTCTTTGCCGGGCTGGCCTTGGCGCTGGCGTCGGTAGGCGTCTACGGGCTGGTGTCGTATCGCGTGGGCCAGCGAGTGCATGAGATCGGAGTCCGAATGGCGCTGGGAGCGCAGCGGCGTCACGTGCTGGCCTTGACCGTGGCCGACGGCGCGAAGTTGGCGCTGGTCGGCATCGCCATCGGCATTCCGGGTGCGCTGGCCCTGACTCGGGTGATGACCAGCCTGCTCTTCGAGGTCAAACCCAGCGACCCGGCAACCTTTATCTTCGTTACGCTGGCTTTGGCGCTTGTCGCGGTGACAGCGTCGTTCGTTCCAGCCCGCCGCGCCCTGCGCGTGGATCCGGTGGTCGCGCTGCGCAACGAATAGCAGAATTGGGCGATTGGGTGATGGTGGCGGCATCGATGGGATTGGTTGTCACTACGATCGCCCAAGCACTCAATTGTTCTGCGATGCTGTTGATAACCGCACCAATCACCTAATCACCAAATCACCAATCACCCAATTCTTCACTGTCCGCTTCCGAACACACGCGTCCCACTGCCGGACGCCGCTCCTGATTTGCTGCTAACCGAACCGCCAATCCCGCGTCTTATCAATAGTTTCGGGTTATTCGTCCTTGGCAGTTGCCGTGCTTTATGAAGACTGCGAACATGAGTTTGGCCATGACCATCACGCCCCGGCCCGGTAGCAACCCGTGGAACCAATTTACCGATGAGCCTGCGGGTCTCCCCCGACTGCTGGTCTCCGAGGATCAATCTTCGGTGCTGGAGGCGGTCCGCTTTTTCGTCAAGGTCGAAGGCTACGAAGCGGTGTTCGTAAATTCTCCCGCCGCGGCCATAACCGCCATGCAAGAGCAGGAGTTCGATGTCGCCCTGGTGGATTTGAACTACACTCGCGACACCACCTCCGGCGAAGAAGGCCTGGAACTGATCGCCCAGTTGCACGCTCTGGATGACTCGTTGCCCATCATCGTCATGACGGCGTGGGGCAGCGTGGGCCTGGCGGTGCGCGCCATGCAGGTGGGCGCGGTGGACTTCGTGGAAAAGCCCTGGGTCAACTCCCGCCTCGCCGAGATGCTGCACGCCCAGGTGGAGCGCGGCCGCGAGTTGCGGCGGCGCAGCCTGCGTCGCGCCGAGGAACTGCGCGAAGCGGGCGAGACGCAGCGCCGCATGATGCCCTCCGACCTGCCCCAGTTTCCCGGCTTCCAGATCGCGGGCAAGTGGCAGCCGGCGCAGATTGTCGGCGGGGACTATTTCGACGTGCTCGACTTCGGCGCCCATGCCGGCCTGTGCATCGCCGACGTTTCCGGCAAGGGAGTCGCCGCGGCGCTGCTGATGTCGAACCTGCAGGCCGCGGTGAAGGCCAATGCCGCCGGCACGACCGATCCCAAGTACCTGTGCGACCGCGTCAACCGCTTCATCTGCGAAAGCGCCAAGCCGGGCAAATTCATCACCTTCTTCTATGCCCGGCTGGATTGCGACAGCCGCATCCTGACCTACACCAACGCCGGCCACAACGCGCCGGTGCTGGTCCATGCCGACGGCTCCTGGCAGTCGCTCGACAAGGGCGGCATGGTGCTGGGCGCGGTCCCCGAGTACGCCTTCGAGCAGGGCGAGATTGCCCTCCAGTCCGGCGACCGCCTGGTGATCTTCACCGACGGCATCTCCGAAGCCTGCAAGCCCGGCGCCGAGGAGTTCGGCGAGGAGCGCATCCTCAGCATGGTGCAGGAACTCCGTGCCGCTTCCGCCGACGAGTTGCAGTCTCGGATCATGGCTGCGGTCACGGCTCACTGCGACGACAACTTCAACGATGACGCGACCCTGATCGTTTTGGCCGTCGACTAGCCTGGAATTTGGCGATTTGGCGATTGGGTGATTGGACCCCGATCGGAAGGTCTGGTCTGACCTGCACAGCCAATCCAATCACCCAATCACCCAGTTCTTTTCGGTCCCGCCCTTCTTGGTTTGTTGCGCCGTTCCTCTTTACAGGGGCCGGTCCGCGGGGTAGCGTGTGGGGGAACTTTCCCGCGCCTCGTACGTATTCAGAGCAGGCATTTTCGTCGTGCCCGCCGTCTATCCGTGTGGAATGTGGAATGAAGGAGAGCCTCATGGTTCGCAAGCTGTTGGTGTGCTCGCTGCTGCTGCTGTTGGCCGGCGTGGCGGTGGCCG
>DASUBK010000076.1:0-4869 GCA_035763305.1 Terriglobales bacterium
CTGGTGATTTCGGTGATCTGGATGTCGCGGAAGCTCACGCTATAACGCCCAAAGCCGGTTGTGGCGACGTATTCGACGGCGCTGCGCTCCAGAGCGGCATCGCGCAGCGCCAGCGCCAGCGCTTCCGCGGCTGCAGCATCCATGTTGACGCCGCTGCGTACCAGGCCTTCGCCGAGCAGGCAGGCCGGCGCCTCGGCAGCTTCGTCCTGCCGCAGCAGCACCGCCTTGGTGAAGCCGCTGCCGCAATCAATTCCGGCCACTAGGGGCATGCTCGCTCCTCCACACGCTGGACTCGAAACTCTGGTCCAGCTTCTCCAGGGCAAACAGCGCGGCGCCGATCGCGCCCATGAAATGCGCGTCGGGGCTGACCTGCAGCGGCATGCCCAGCACCTGCTCGAGAGCGCGGACCATGCCGACGTTACGGGCCACGCCGCCGGTCATGGTGATCTGGGGTTCGATGGCGACGCGGCGCGCCAGCGACAGCGTCCGCTTGGCGATGGCCAGGTGGACGCCGCCGAGAATGTCTTCCGGCGTCTTCTCCTGCGCCAGGTAGGACAGGATGTCGCTCTCCACGAACACCGTGCAGACGGTGGCGATCTTGACCGGGCGCAGGGCGCGCAGCGACAGGGGACCCACCGCATCGAGCCCGATGCCCATGACGTCGGCGGCATTGGCCAGGAAGCGGCCGGTGCCGGCGGCGCACTTGTCGTTCATCACGAAGTCGAGCACCTCGCCGCTGGCGCCGACGCTGATCGCCTTGGAATCCTGCCCGCCCATATCGATGACTGTACGCGTACCAGGAACCACGAAGTGCGCCCCCCGCGCGTGGCAACTGATCTCGGTCATTTGCGCATTGCCGAAGGAAATCTTGTACCGGCCGTAGCCGGTGCCGACGACATAGCCGACCTCGGCCTGCGGGACCCCGGCCTGCTCGCAGAGCACGTGGAAGGCGTGCTCGGCGGCCCTGCGCACGTTGGCGCCGGTGTCGGTGAGCGCGCGGGCCAGGATCTTCGGCTCGCCGTTGCCGTTTTCGTCGGCCAGCAGGGCGGCCTTGGTTTGCGTGGAACCGACATCCACTCCGGCTGCGATTCTCATGAGATCACCTTCAGCGGTGACGGGGAGCACGCGGCGCCGCCCACCGCCAGCGGGCGCGTGTGCCCGCTCAGCTTGGCGTGTTCCAGGGATTCGAAGAAGGCGTCCACGCGGTTTCGGGTCTGCGCCTCGGAGAAGTAGCGCGGATCTTCCAGGTCGCTCTCGATGTACAGCGTGGGCACGCCGAGCTGCCGGGTGAAGTACTCGCGCATGTCGCCCTGCCCGGCGGAGAAGAGGCGGCAGCTCTTGACGAAGTGGATGATCACGCCGTCGGCCTTCCACTCCTCGACGTAGCGGCGGATCTGCTCGTAGCGCTGCAGGTAATTGCGGTTGGTGACGTTGTGCTCGAGCATGTGCCGCGCTACCGACTCGAAAGGTTGGTCGGGATCGTGGCGCGCGCCGAACTCCCACAGGCCGCCGACGGTGGAGTACGTGGAAGCCACCGCGCAGGCCTTCCACTTGGCGAACATATCGCGGAAGGTGCGGAAATACGGATAGGGCGGCGGGCCTTCCATGACCAACCGGAAGTTTTCGCGGTCGTAAACGCCTTCGGCGCGCGCGACCTTGGCCTTCATCTCCTCCAGCGCCGCGCGGAAGAACTCCACGCCTTGCGGGCTGGCGCGGTAGACGTACAGCGGGCCCATCAGCGTAATGGCGTCGAAATAAGCGTCGAAGGGCGAGGGCGTTTTCTGCGCCAGCAGCTTGATCTGCGACCACAGCTCCTCGACTTCGGCGGAGCAGGCCACCGCCTGGCGGAAGCGCTCTTCGTCGAACTTCTTCCCAGTCAGTTTCTCCAGCAGGGCGACAATTTCCTTGAGCTGCGCGACCACGTACTGCACGTCGGCGGGGCTGGGCTCGTCGCCGCGGAGGAAGGGCACGTCGAGCACGTACAAAGGCGCGCCGGTCAGTTCGGCGGTGTGCTCGAACCACTTTACGTAGGTGTTGCAGCCGACAAAGTTACAGAGCACGAGCGACGGCGTCGGCAGGCGGCTGCCGGTGGGCGTAATGCCCTTCACCAGGCATCCGATGTCAGCCTTCACGTAAGCGCAGTTGTCGGCGGCGTAGCCCAGTTCTTCGGCGGCCAGGATCGGCTCCAGCGACTGGTGGCGAATGGCGAGTTGCAGCGCGTTGACCTCGGGATAGATGGGCAGCGCGTCGAAGGCCTGCAGCAGCTCGACGCAGTTGCCGGAGATCATCAGCGAAACCGTCGCCGGCGAGCCGGTCTCAGCGGCGCGATCCAGGCCGGCGTACCAGTCCAGCATCAGCTGCTTCTGGCGATGGTGGATGTCACCGCGATATTCGGATTTTTCTGTCATCGGTCACCCGTCATCAGTCGAAGACCAGCGATTCCACGAAGGTTTCCACCTCGGCGCGCAGGCGGTCGAAGGTGAACAGCTTCTCCTCGAACTCGACCAGCAGGTGCGGAATGCCGGCCTGCTCCAGCTTCTTCTTGAACAGCACATAGTCGAAGTACGCCGGCTCGCAGAACTTGGCGATCAGCAGCAGCACGGCGTCGGCGCGGCTGCGGCGGACCTTCTCGATCAGCCCGTCCCAGCGCGGCTGGCGCATGTCGTGGCGCACCGAGGAGTAGGCGGCGCGGTCGAGATAGCTGGCCGCCAACGCGCGCATGGGGTCCCCGTCCAGCGGCACATCGGAGGTGAACCAGTTGCGGCCCAGGCCGAAGTCGTCGTCCACCACGTAGCAGCCGGCCTGCTCGACGACCTTGATAGCGTCCAGCGGCGGCTGCTCGCAGAAGGAGCCCTCGATGACCACGCGCACCGAGTCGCGCTGCTTGCCGCCGCGGCCGGGCAATTCCGCGAGCACCTGCTCCAGCATTGCGGTGTGCTCTTCGACGGGAAGGAGGTTGCCGGCGCGCACCAGCGCGTACATCTCCCAGGCGCGGATCAGGTGCGGCGATTGCGCGCGCAAGCGATAGAGATCGCGCAGCCGGGCGCGGTTGCGGTTGTACAGGCCGATCGCTTCGCACAACGTCTCGGCGGTTATCGTGCGTCCGCCGAGCTTTTCCAGTTCGCCGGCCAGGCGCCAGTATTCGGCGGTGAGAAATTCCGTGGCGGAGGCGGAGGCCGGGTTGTGCGGCAGGTGGAGGAAGTCGGTGTAGCGATCGGGGAAGCTGCGCTTCATCACCCAGCAGAGGTTGCGGGCGGAATCGCAGATGGTGGAGAAGAGCAGGCCGTCGAAGGGCTCGAGATATCCGGTGAGCCCCATCTCCAGGGTGGTCTTGACGATGGAGCAGATGAAGGAGCCGAAGCGGGCGTCGGCGTGCTGCAGGTCGAGGCGGTCGCCGGCGCCGCTGAGGGCCACCGGCAGCATGCCGGCGGCGCGGATGACCTCGGAAGGGGCGTAGACGGGGAAGTAGCCGACGGCCTTACCGCCGCTGCGCTGCTTCCACGCGCGCACCGCGGCGAACTGCAGGTCGGCCAGCAGGGCCTCGCATTTATCGAACGTTCGTTCCATAAATGCGTACGATTGTCCGCCTGGGGCGGGCGGCTCGGCTGTGATGTACGTCACCTGGCGAAGTGACTAGGTCGGGACGGCTCGCCGGCTACTGGGTGGGCGCGTAGTAGCCCTTGCGGGCGCGCACCTTGAGGTTCTTCTTGTCGGCCTCGATGTCGATGGGACGGAAGCGCCCGTCGGCCACGAAGTCGGAGGGGCGGTACGACAGCGCGTACTGGCTGCGCAGTTCATCCTGGATGGCGCTGAAGGCGTTGGCCACGTCCGAGGCTTTGAAAGGCGAGAAGAACTGCCCGCCGGTGGCCTCGGCCATGCGCTCCAGAACCTTGTCGCCGCGCTCGCGGTAGCCGTTGGAGTTGGTGGAGATGGCGTAGATGATGACCTCCGCGCGCTCCGCCATCTCGATGGCCTCTTCCCGCGTGACCCGGCTCTGGTTATCGTCGCCGTCGCTGAGCAGGATGAGGGCGCGGCGCACCGGCCCGGTGGTCTGGTCCTTCATCAGCTTGTCGCGGCAGGCCCAGTACACGGCGTCGAACATGGCGGTGCCGCCTCCGGGACGCATCTGGCGGATGCCGTGGGCCAGCTTCTCGGTGCTGTCGGTAAAGTCCTGGTAGATCTCCGCCGTGGTGTCGAAGCCGATGACGAAGGCGCGGTCCGACTTCGGGCGGACCACCTGGTTGAGGAACTCGATGGCGGATTCCTGCTCGAAGCGGAAGCGGTCGCGGATGGAGTTGCTGGTGTCGACCAGCAGCCCCACGCGCAGCGGCAGGTCGGTCTCGGCGCGGAAGCTGACCACCGACTGCGGCGGCTTGTTGTCGTCGAGGACCTTGAAATCGTCCTTCTTCAGGTCTTTCACGAAGTGGCCGTGCTTGTCGGTGACGGTGAAGATCACGTTCACTTCGTTGACCCGCTTGCGAATGGTCTCGATGGGCTGATCGTCGGACGCGGGCGGCTCCGGGCTTTCATTGCGGGCGGCCGGCGACGCGGGCTGAGCGGCCGGAGTTTCGGTCGCAGAAGTAGCCGGGGCCGGCTGGGCGACAGCCTGTGCGGGCGCGGGCTGCGAGGCCGGCGCTGTCGCGGGCGGCGGAGCGGCCGGCGGAGGAGGCGGAGGCGCCTGCTGCTTCTTGGGAAAGACCACGGCCGAGGGCGCCGAGGGAAGATCCTGCTGCGCCTGTTGCGCCCAGGCAGCACTCGCCAGCAGGCAGAAGAACGCGATGGTGAAATGCAATTTCATGAAAAAACCGGAAGCTGTTCTCATTATATCGGGAAGCGCGCCTCAGCGCTTCTCCCCAGGCGCCCATGTAC
>DASUBK010000077.1:0-18916 GCA_035763305.1 Terriglobales bacterium
CAGCAGCGTGGGAAAGGTGATGCCGTACTCCCGCAGAAAGCGCTCCGTGTCCTGCTTGGGATTCTGCGAGATGCCGACGATGGTCGCGTTGGGATACGCCTTGTGCATGCGCTCGATGATCGGGAGGCTGAACTGGCACACCGGGCAGGTGATCTTGAAAAAAGCCAGCACCGCGGGGCCGCGTTGCAGCGCCTCCTTCAGGGAAAAGCTCTTGCCGCCGGTATCCGGCAGCGAAACTTGCGGGGCCGATTTCCCCTCGGTCAGAGCGGGCATTCCATCCTCCCAGCGCAGGGGCGCTTATTCATTGGATTCTAAAGCATGCGGAAGTGACGCAGCACCTTGCGGCACAACCCGGTGAGCGGCAGGGTGCGCAACTCCGCTTGAGATATCCAGCGAGCGTCAGCCGATGGCGATGGCGCTGCCGCCGCCCGGTATACCTCGACGCGGTAGTTGGTGTCGAGGATCGCATGGCGAAAGCGCTCCGCCAGTCCGGCACAATTGCCGTTGGCCGGCGGCAACTCCCACATCCCCGGCATCAGCGACGCGGCGGCCTCCCGCTGCTGCAGCAACACCCGCCCGCGACGCTGCGCCAGGACGTAGCGCGCCTCGAGGACGCGGCGCGCCGGCTTGGGCGACGAAGTCCTGGCGGATCGGCTCGCAGCATCCTCGCTGGCGCAATATCTCCGCCAGGGACACTCCTCGCACCGCGGCTGGCCCGGCAGGCAGACGGTCGCGCCCAACTCCATCACCGCCTGGTTGTAATCGCCCGGCCGGCGGCGGTCCAGCAGCGCCTCCGCGGCCTGCCAAGTCTCGGACGTGGTTGCGTCGCTGCGTGCGAAGACCCGCGCCAGCACGCGCTCCACGTTGCCATCCACCACCGCCTGCGCTTCCCCGAAAGCGATGCTGGCGATGGCCGCGGCGGTGTAGCGGCCGACTCCCGGCAGCATCCGCCACTCTTCGGCGCTCCGCGGCAGCACGCCGCCGCGCTCTTCCACCACCATCTTCGCCGCCCGGTGCAGCGAGCGCGCCCGCCGGTAGTAGCCCAGGCCGCTCCACGCCGCCAGCACCTCGGCCTCGTTCGCTTTTGCCAACGCGTTCAGATTTGGAAAACGGCGAAAGAATTCCGCATAGTGTTCCAGTACCGCTCCCACCCGGGTCTGTTGCAACATGATCTCCGACACCCAGATGCGGTACGGGTCCCGGGTGCGGCGCCAGGGAAGGTCGCGGTGCTCGCGGTCATACCACGCCAGAAGGCGGCGCCGCATGGCTGTGTGTGGCACGGGGCTTCTGCCTGTGTGTGGCACGGGTCTTCGACCCGTGTTCCCGGGTCCGAGACCCGGGCCACACATTCGCTTAGAATCGTCAGGGTTGGCGAGCGGCATGAGTTGGCGCGATTGTACCTGATGATTGCGGGTGCAACTCCCGCTGGGCCTCAAGTCTCTAATGCACAGGAGAGAATCTGCCCGATGCGAATCTTCCTGGCGGTCGCGGCCCTGTCCGTGGCGGTGACTCTCAGCAGTTGCGGCGGAGGCTCCAGCAGCTCGACCCCATCGACGTCGAACAATCAAAATCCCGGCACTCCTACGCCCCCGCAGCCCGCCACCGCCGTCACCGTGGCCAGCGGGCAAACCACTTCCGGCGTGGACATCACCGTCTCGGCCCCCGCGGCCACGCCCCAGGAAAATGCCCAGGACCTCGGCGTCAACGACGCCTGCCGCGGCGGCTCGGCTTTCAATGTCGGTGACGTGATCCACCGCGGCGACAGCAAGCAGATGCTCATCTTCGGCCCAGGCCTCACCTCCAACGTGGCGGCCAGCGTTCTCGGGCCATCGGACATCCAGTTGACCTTCGTCGCTACCGTCCATGCGAACGACGCAGACCAGACTCCGGGCGTGTGCCTCGACGTTGTCGTCTCCGCCAACGCCGCCCTGGGTGCGCGCACCGTGATGGTGCAGGCTTCCAACGGCGACATCACCACCCTGACCGGCGGGCTGGAGGTGCTGCCGTGAAACGCCTCGCTGGTATCGCCATGCTGTTGGCGCTGGCGGCGGTTTGCGGCGCCACCACGGTCATTCCCCTCAGCGTCGAGCAGTTGACCGCTGACGCCGACGAGGTTGTCGAGGCGCGCGCCGTCCGCTCCTGGTCGGCCTGGAATCCCCAGCGCACCATCATCTACACCTTCACCGATTTCAACGTCACCAGCCGCCTCAAAGGCGCCTCGCCGGATGTGATCACCGTCAAGCAGATGGGCGGCCACGCCGACGGGCTCATCCAGACCATCGCCGGACTGCGCTATTTCCAGGACGGCGAAGAGGCGCTGCTCTTCCTGCGCCGCAGCGCCATGAACGACGGCACCCGCGTCATCGTGGGCCTGATGCAGGGGAATTTCCGCGTGTGGACCGCCCGCACCGGTCACCGCATGGCCTCCAACGGCGTGCCGCACGTCAACGCCGTGGAAGGCAGCCAGGTGCGCACCTACGGCGGAACCAGCCTGGAACTCGATGCAATTGAAGCCCGGGTGCGGAAGGCGGTGCGCTGATGAGGAGCACCGTCGCCGCACTCGCCGCCTCGGCGCTCCTGCTGCTTGCCGCTGCGCTTCTCTTCCATGCCACGCCGGCGCAGTCGTATGTGCCGTCGCTGAGCGCCAGCGCTTCCGGGCCGCAGCCCAGCCGCTGGAATCTCGCCGCGCAAAGCGTGCAGTGGAATCTCAATAAGACCATCAAAACGAATATCCAGGGCACCCGCAGCGTCGAGCAGGTGATGCTGGACTCGTTTGCCCCTTGGACGTCGGTGCCCAACGCGTCGCTGGCGATTACGGAGGGCGCGACCACGACGGTCAGCTCCGAGGCGGCGTCCACCGCCACCATCAATCTCATCTGCTTTGTCTGCACCGACGCCGATTTCAGCAAGGACAGCTCGACCCTGGCGGTCACGCTGACCACCGCCGCCGATGCCAGCAGCGTCGGACGGCCGAACCCGCAGGGCGGAACTATTCAGTTCGCCGGCCAGTTGATGAAGGCGGACATCATCTTCAATCCCTCGGTGACCTTCAACACCGACGGCCCCTGCGCCAGCCCCTGCCAGGAATTGCAGACCGTGGCCACGCATGAGATCGGACATTTCGTCGGTCTCAGCCACTCGCCGGTCATGCGCGCGGTGATGTTCCCCGCCAACGGCGGCGCCACCGCGCTCGCCTACGACGATGTCGCCGGCGTGGACTATCTCTATGGTCCCGGCGGCCCGGCCAATGCCTGCGCTAGCCTGGGCTGCATCAGCGGAACGGTGCGCAACGGTTTGGGCGCCGGCGTCTTCGAGGCTCACGTCTTTGCCGAGTCCACCACCGCCTTGCAGTTCTACCCTTCGCCCATCCGCAAGAGTCCCATCGGGAGCGTTACCCGCCCCGACGGCACCTACATCATCACCGGCCTGCCTGCCGACAGCTACGTGGTGACCGCCGAGCCGCTCGACGGGCCCATGACCGCGTCGGACATCAGCGCCTACGCGCCCGCTTACGGCCAGACCACCGGGCCCACCAACTTCACTACCCGGCAACATTAGTCGTTGGTCGTTAGTCGTTAGTCGCCATGATAATCGCGGCTCCGCATCGTGGTAACGAACCACAGGCGACCAACAACTAACGACTAACGACTAACGACAAGCAAGGCCGGCTTGCGCCGGCCTTGTTTGGCTCAAAGCTCATAGCTCAAAGCTCAGAGCTTAGTACGGCATGGTGCGCACGCTCAGGATCTTGAGCGCATCCGGCGTGTCGGGGAAGGTCAGCGGCAGCGAATTCAGCAGTCCGTCCGACCAGCAGTGGTCGTAGTAGATGCCGTTGCCGCCGCCGCCGGACCAGTTCAGGATCGGCGTACCCAGGGTGGTTAGGGGATTGCCCGAGTCGTCCACGGTCTTGGCGATGATCACCGACCCGTTGATGGTGCCGCCGCCGCCGCCGCCGAACTCGATATCGCCTTTACCGATGACCATTACGATGCCGTTCCAGGTGAAGTTACCGGTAAAGGTCAACACACCGGTGACCACCAGGTAGCCGTACCCGTTGGTGTTGCCCGACAGCGTCAGGTCACCGTAGACCACGTTTTTCGCCGGATTGGCGGCAGTCCCCAGGCTCAATGTTCCAGTGGGAATGATGTTCGCTGGGGGCTGGGCCACCTGGGTCACCAGGTCGTTGAAGTCGCTGGGCGTGGTCAGCCCCAGCGCTCCGTAGACGTTCTGAATGTCGGGAGCGCCATTGACTCCCGGATAATGCGTCCCATCGGGCTGCAGTACGCCGGGATCTAGCAGGGTGTCCACCGAACTCGGACTGGTGGGGTTGTTGGGATCGTCGTACACGCCGATGGCCGGGTGCGACGCCGTAGCCGCGCCGCTGCATCCCGGAGGATTCGAACTGCCGGTGCCGTCCCACCCATTGGGATGGTCAATGCCGCTGATGTAGAAGTTGTTAGAATTCGGCGAACCGTACGAGGGCGTCGGTCCGGCCAGGGTCAGCGCTCCCGGCAAGGTCAGCGCCTTCACCCGGTACGCCACTTCCATCTGCGTCATGGCGCGGCCACCGGTCCTGGTCTGTCCCAGCGCGGTCAGCAGGATCACCGGCGAATAGTAGGGCCCGCTGGCCACCTGGGCCAAGGCGGTGGCGGTGGTGCCGCTGCCGCCCGGCGCCGAGATCGTCACTGTCGGCGAACCGGTGTAGCCCGAGCCGCTGTTCACCTGGGTAAATCCGCTCACCACCTGGGTGGCACTGGTGTTGGCGGTGCCGGTGGCAGTGACGCCGCTGGCAGGCGGCGCGACGACCACCAGCGGCGGCGTAACCGTATAACCGCTGCCGGGGTTGGTGACGGTAAAACCGCTGATCTGCCCCGCATTGGGGTTGCTGGCGCTGGCCGCGATCACCGCTGACGCCGAAGTGCCGCTCGAGTTACCCGGGATGGTCACGGAGTAGCTGGAACTGGCATAGCCGGAGCCGGAGTTGCTGACGGTCGCCCCCGTCGCCAGCACCTGGTGCCCCATGCTGACTGAGATGGTCGGCGTCGAGGAGCCGCCGCCGGTGCAGCTCACACCCGAAAAATCGGTCGCCGCCGGGGTAGAGGTGTAGCCGGCGCCGGGATCGGTAATGCTCCAACTCGAGACTACGCCGTTGGCGGCGTAGGTGATCGCCACCGTCGCGCTGCTGGTGCCGCCGGTGACGGTCAGGTTGCCGCTGCACTTCTTCCCTTTATTGGGGAAGTCGATGGAAGCGATGCACGCGCTGCTCGTCAACTGCACCTGGAAGTAGCCGGCGGTCACTCCCCCCGGAACGGCAATGGGACTTAACGGATTGGCCGTGTAGCAGCCGTTGTTGGGGGTCACGCTGGTAACGCCGCTCAGCGAACCGCCGGATGCGATCACGTTCGCCGTGGCCGTCGCGGTGGTGCCGCTGGCCGGCGGGGCGATGGTCACCAGCGGCGGGTTGAGCGGGTCGTAGCCGGAGCCCGGGTTATTCACCGTGATCTGGGTCACCTGCCCGCTGACGTTGGCCATGATTGGCGTGTACACCGCCTGGGTGCCCCCGGCCGGCGGCGCGCTGATGGTCACTGTCGGCGTGCTGGTGTAGCCGGAGCCGCCGTTCTGCAGAAACAGCGTTACCCCTCCCACCGGCCGGCAGTTGGTGCCGTAGCCGGCGGGCAGCGGAATCTGGTGCAGGCCGTCCCAGCACACCTCCGTCCCGTCGGAGGCGTTGCCGTTCACCGCGAACGGCGTGGTGTTGTTGGCCTTCAGTTGCAGGCGCACCCACTTGTAATTCAGCGGGGTGCTGTTCAACTGCGTGCTCCAGTGCCCGGTGTTGTTGATGGTGGTGTACCAGGTGTTCACCGTGGGCAGCGAAGTGGCGCCGGTGCAGGGCGTGCCCAGGTTGCGGGTCAGGCCCAGCACGTTGTTCTGGCACAGCTCCGTATCGGCATACGAATTGGTGTAATCCCAGGGCTTCACGTCGCTGACGCTCTCCGAGGCGCCGGGATTGAGCACGTAGGTGATGTTCGCCGCCGACAGGCTGGGCAGCCCCGCGGGAGCGGTGATGTCGCCGTAACCGGCCAGCAGCAGGCGGTCCTTGACCTCCTCCAGGCCGGCATTGGCGGCGTAGATGGCCGCTTCCTTGTCCTTGTAATTGGCGTTGATGCTGGTCTCGGTATCGGCGGAGTACATCATCCCCAGGCCGATGCACGACAGCAGCAGCAGGGCGAACAGCGCGATCAGCAGCGCCACGCCGCGCTGGCGGCGAGAAACCTTGCGTACACGCGTTGTCTGGTTCATGGCGTTCCTCATTGGCAGCTGAAGCTCTGGGACTGGGCGGCCGCGGAGCAGTTATTCATGCTCACCATGGAATTCAGGGTCGCGATCGGCGACAGCCCGGTCTGCAGGTCCGGATTCTTCGCCTGCACGATGATGCGCATGCGGATGGTGCGCACCGCGGCCAGCGTTTCCGGGTTGTTGTCGAAATCGATGGGCAGCGTGATCGCGTTGCCCGAGGCATCGAAGGCGGCGAAGACCGGAGTCACGATCGTGCCGCTGGTGTTCATGTTCTGCACGTTCTGCACTTCCGTCTGGAACACCGCCGTGCCCTGGCCGGTGACCGGGTCGCCGTTCTGCTTGGCGATCTGCGCCCGCTTCACGCAGGGGCAGTTGTTGCCGGTGCTGTCCAGGTAATAGCGCACGCTCTGCACGATGCCGGTGCCCTCGGTGTCGCCCTCGAACCACAGTTCGCCCGAGGCAATCTTCACCAGGCCCACCGCGTTATGCATGTCGTTGGCCCCGGTCAGGTACAGGTTCGTCGGCGTCGACGAGGAGTAGCCGAAGTTGCGCTGGTTGGGATAGCCGGCGGCGTGCAGGTCGCGCTGCATCTGGTCGAGGAACTCGCGCGCTTCCTGGAACATGTCCAGCTTGTTCTGCTCGGTCGAGGAGCGCTTCTGCACCAGCGAGATCTGCTGGAACACCGCGCCCATCAGGATCGACATCACCAGGATGACGATCAGGAACTCGATCAGCGAGAAGCCCGCCTGCGAAGGATGCTTGAATTTGCGCATGACTATTTCCCCACCGTGGCGCGAAGGTTGATCGGCAACGCATAGTACTTGTTGCCGCTGCTGCTTCCCTTCAGCTTGGCCGCCACCGTTACCAGGCGGCTGTAGGTGCCCAGCGCCTGCACGTTCCAGCGCACGTCATACAAGGCGTTGACCGTGGTGCCGCCGTTGCACACCGCCCAGTTCATGTAGTAGTCGGTGGGCACGCTGCTCTGCGCCTGGCTGAAATCGATCTGCGTCCCCGCCAGCGTGGCGCCCGTGCCCGCCTGCTGGGCCAGGTTCCAGGTATTGCCGGCGCAATCGGTGAGCGAGATGGTGCCCACGCTGGGCGCCTGCGAGCTGATGGCTTCCACCACCATCAGGTCCAGCATGGTGGCGGTGGTGTCCAGGCGGTTGCGGGTGTTGTTGGCGATGGCCGTGACCACCAGGCCGATCAGCGCCAGGAACCCGACCACCATGATCACGCCCGCGATCAGCAGCTCGATCATCGAGATGCCCGACTGGCTGTGGCGCGCGCGTTGTCTCGTCCAAAGTCGTCTCATAAAGTCCTCGGCTCTAGTTCACCCAGTTGGCGCCGTTCCACGACCAGGTCTTGACCCGGCCGGCCGGCGAAATCGTCACCGCCGCCCATCCGCTCTTCCCCAAAGGGCGCGAGTCCGTGAAGTAAAAGACGTAGCCCACGCCGGTGCTGCACACGCTGGTGGACACGTCCCACTTGCACGGCAGCCCGCGCGAATTGAACCCCGGCAGGTAGCTGGAGGGCTGGTAGGTCAGCGGCGTGAAGCCCAGCGTGGTGCTATCCAGGGCGCTCGGGGCGCCGGTGCCGCTGGGCGTGGTGATCTGGGTCAGCGGCGAGCCCAGCTGAACTTGCGGGTCGGTCGCGGCCATGGCGCTGGTATCGCCCGCGTGCTTGATGTAAGCCACCGGTCCGCCCGGCGGCAGGACGCCGAACTCTGAAGTCATGATGGTGTTCTTCTGCACCGCGGTCATGCGGCAGTTCTGCAACAGCCCGGAGAGGCTGCTCATGGCGCCGCGCAAGCGGAAGTTGAAGATCACGGTCATGAAATTGGGGACGGCGATGGCCGCCACTACCAGGCTCATGGCCACCACGATCACCAGCTCGAGCATCGAGAAGCCGCGCACCGCTCGCCGTGAAACTCTCATGCTGCTCGCCTTTCCCCCACCTGTCGGTGAACTCTCCCGCGCTCCAGGGCCGCCCCTGCCGGGTTTACCGGCTCTTAAAACCTTTGCTCCCTTTGGCTGGCGCGAATACCAATGTTGGGAGCACCCCGACTACCACCGCCGGACTTCCGCGGTTATCGGGCTGAATCTAAACTCTTTACTTGGGAGTGGATAGAGTACCGAGGGGCTTGTCCGTCAGATGATTTTGTAACTTTTTGTTACATTTTGGGCAGTCACTTTCCCGAAGCCGGAGTGGTTTCCGGCAGGGGAACGGCAGAGTGGGCGACGATCAGATGCCCCTTCCCCACCTGCTGCCACACCGTCAGCATCCGTTCCCGCGCCGGCAGGGGCTGCCCGCGGAAGCTGCCCTTCAGGCTGATGACGTACGAAACCATCAGGTCCGCGCCGTTGGACTGCACCTCGACCTCGCCCAGGGCATAGTCCTCGAGCTGCACTTCCTGCAAGTGGGCGAACCAGGCTTTCTTGTCGAAGCTGCCGCTGGCGGTGGTGGCCATGGCGGTCTCGGAGACGTGCTTGTTCATCTCCACGAAGTTGCGCGCCTTGTAGTCCGCCCACCAGAGCTTTTCCAGTTGCTCGCCGGAGGTGGCGCCGCTCCAGCCTTTGGCGGGCTGCTTCCACATGCTGCAGGCGGAGATGGCGCCCAGCAGCACCATGACCGTGGTCAGACGAAGAGTCGCTTGCATCGCGTGCGCATTGTAAGCCCTGGCGAGTTTGACCGCGACGCGGGAGAACCCGTAAAATAACGTTTTCGGCCTAACGACCTCTTCGCAAAGGACAATTCCCAGCATTATGGCGAACCATTTTTCGGCCCTGAAACGGGCCCGGCAGACGGAACGACGCACCACCGTGAACCGCAGCAACAGCTCGCGCCTGCGCACCCAGCTGCGCCGCTTCCGCGAAGCCCTGGCCGCCGGCAACCGCCAGGCAGCGGAACAGCAGTTCCGCGAGACCGTCGCCGCCATGGACAAGGCGGTGCACAAGGGCGCCATCCACAAGAACACCGCCTCGCGCTACAAGAGCCGCCTCAGCGCGCGCCTCAACGCCATGCCCGCGGCCACCAAGTAGCGCTCTCCGACTTCCAGCAAAACGGCAGGCCATCGCGCCTGCCGTTTTTTGTCATCGGGTGAATTCGTGATTGGGTGATTGGACTGACTGCTGACACCGGTCCAATCACCCAATCACGAATTCGATCGTTGTACCGCAAAGCTACGCGAGGGAAACCGCTCTCACTGCTTGCCGCACAGCCCCTTCGGTTTCCAGTCGTGGACCATGGTGGTCGGCGGCTGCGAGGCGTCGTGCAGGATCAAGGTGATGGAGCGCCGCTTGGCCTTGCCGATGGCGGTCAGGAACATCGGCGGACCGGCGGGCACGATGGCCGCCTTGCCCGCGCTGCCCACGATGGTTCCCTGCGGCGTCTCCAGGCAGGTCTCGCCCGCCTCGGTGTACCACGCCTCGGGACCCGAGTGAGAATGCACTGACGACGTCATCCCCGGCGTCATGATGGCTTCCATATACACCGCCGAATATTCCTTCCCCGCCATCACCCCCAGGGGACCGATCTCCGCCACCCTCTTGCCGCGGTGAGCAGGATGCCAGCCGCGCGGCCCGATGGTGGACAGCCAAACCTTCCCCAGCGCCTCGATCACCTCGCCCCCGGACTCTTTCGCTGCTTCCGCGGCGGCGCGCGTCGGATAAGCGTCCAGATGCCAGAAGACCTCCGGCTGATTCAGTCGCCCGACTGGGCTGTCGGTGATGATCCAGCATCCCAGCTCGCTGGTGCGTTGGCTGATCGGCTTGCAGACTCCGAAGCCGGGAGATTGCTGGGCGCACGCCGCGATCGAAGCTCCGAGCAGCGCCAGCAGGATGACGGTGCGCATCGTGTGGGTGTGTGCGGCGGAACAGCGAACACGGCGGAACGCGAAGGCCATGCCATCCTCCAGAAAGGCGGGGCACAGCCTAGCACAACGCTGCTCAGGCCGGGAATGCCCGGCTGTCCGGCAGCTCGATGGCGAAATACAGCTTCAGGCAGCGCCGCCATTCCTCTTCATCGGCCAGGTTCTTTTCCAGGCGTTCGCCGTTGCGGGTGATGATCAGCCGCAGGTCGGCCAGCGTGACTCGCCCCTCGGCGGTAGCGATGGTACAGATGCGCCGCTTGGTGAAGCTGGAATCGGGCGACGTCTGGTGGTACTCGCACATCTCGGCGAAATCCTCGAGCGCACGCGGCTGCAATGAGAAGTCGTATAGTTCGTTCCATTCGCCGCCGCTGTTCTGCCGGTGCGCCAGCCAGCGATCGCCCACCGTCAGCAGGCGATAGCGCACCCCGTCCTGCTCGCCTTCGAAACCATCCTGCAGCGGGATGGGCCGCTGAAACGCCTCGCCGAAGCCGACATCCGCCAGGTACGGCCGCTCCAGGTCCACGCGCAGCACCATGTGATCGAACTCGGGAACGAAGGAGGAATCCTTGCGCGGCACGCGCGCCGAAAGCAGGGTGACGGCGAATCCCATCTGCCGCAGCATGGCGGCGAACAGCCCGTTCAGCTCGTAGCAGAAACCGCCGCGGCGCTCGCCGACGATCTTGCGGTAGAAACTCTCTTCCTTCAGCTCGATGCGCCGCTTCAGCCACACATCCAGGTTTTCAAAGGGCACGGCGAAGTGATGCGCGCGATGCACCCGCGTCAGCGTCTCCGGCGTGACCTCCACCGGGCCGGCGTAGTCGAGCCGTTCGAGATAAGTTTCAAGCTTCAAGTTCCCAGTTTCCGGTTTCAAGTTTCTGGGGCTCTGCCGTGCAGGTTGCTGCGTACAGTCTCTCCCTTGCAGATGAAAATCGCAGGTGAGATGTGTCACAAATTTGAGAAAAAAGGCCTTGAGAATGTCAGTCGCAGCAGGCACGAAAAGCCGAATCCAGCAGAAACACGGGGCGCAAAACTTGAAGCTAGAAACTCTGAAACTGCGTCTGTTGCCATTCCGGTTCGATGGCCCGCGGCTCGGTCGCCAGCTCCATCACCAGCCGTTCCAGCACCAGGCGCTTGCTGGGAGGATTGGAACGCAGTTCGACGTCGGCGCGGGCAATCAGGCGCAGCGCCCGCGTCAGCTCCCGCCGCGACTGGTAGCGCCGCGCCTGCCGCAGCACATCTTCGGCGGCGAATGGCGGCACGCGGAAGCCCTGCCACAGCGCCTGCCACAGCGCGCGCGAGTCGCGCACCTTGCGCTCGAAGATGACCAGCATCTGGCGAAACGTTCGCGCCAGCATGTAGAGGTGGCCGATGGCGGCTTCCTCGCCCTCGGTCGAGGAGAGGATCGCGTCCAGCACCAACAGCGCCCGCGGGCGGTCATGGGCGGAGATGGCGTCGGTCAGTTCGTACAGCGACCGCTGCTTCGCGGCCAGCACCATGGTCTCGACGTCGCCCAGCGTGATGCGCTTCTTCTCGCCCACGTACAGCACCAGCTTTTCCAGCTCCTGCGAGATCAGCATCATGTCGCCGCCCAGGGCGTCCACCATCTCGCGGGCGGCGTCGGGATCGAGCTTCACCTGCTCCGCGGCCGCTGTGTCCGTGGCCCAGCGCACCGCCTCGCCTTCTTCCACCCGCGCCAGTTCGATCAAAGTGCAAAACTCGCCCAGGGTTTCGCGCAGTCGCTCGTACTTGTCGCGGTCCTGCATCTCCATGCGGCGCGCGTCGGCGGGAATGCCGATGTAGTCGGCGATGAAGATGAGCACCGCGTCGGGATTGGGATGCTCGACGTAGTCCTTAACGGCGTCGAACTCCGCCTGGTGCGAGCCGCGCCCGTAGAGCGTCTTCACCCCGCGCACGAAGAATACCTGGAAGGGCGCCATCAGCGACGGCGTGCGCGCCTGGTCGAGAATCTGCACCAGCTCCGTCTCAGCGAGGTCGAATTCGTAGAGGCTGAAATCGCGCAGGTCGGGCGCGACCAGGTGCTGCAGGATGGCTTTGCGGCACTTGCGCCGGAAAAACGCCTCATCGCCGACCAGCACGTACGCCGGCTGCAGCTTCCGCTCCTTGACGGCGGTGACGAAGCGCTCGGTGGGCGCGAAGGCGCGCATCAGAACGCCTCCAGCACGTCGGCGACCAGGGTGTGCGCGAACTCCCGCGACAGCCGGTCCAGCGCGGGCGTGTCTTCCTCGAAGAAGCTCGAGATCTCGCGCGAGATCTGGTACTGCTCGTGAAAGACGTAATCGGGATTCTGGTACAGCACGTTGCCCTTGCGGTCGGTGAGCGAGATGCGCGTGGTCACCGTCACCAGCGCAGTGGCGGCGCGCCCGGTGGTGGAATCGTAGGTAAGCGGCGCGACCTGTGTGGCCAACACCGTGCCGTGCAGCACTGCGTCGGCGTCGGCGGGATTGCTGGTCACGTGGTAGTTGGTGCGGGTATCGAACTCGCGCACCACCGCCGCGGTCAGAATCTGCTCGATGCGATACGCCTGCGTCTGGTTTGCGAACGACGGGATGGCGACCGTCTTGATGTCAGCCGGCAGGCGAACGCTGTGCTGCGCCGTGTGATAGCCACAGCCGGCCAGGAGTAGCACCAGCGCCGTCAACATCGCCTGGAATGCCCGCGTCACGTAGCACGAGATTACAGCAGCTTACGGTCGACGGTCTACGGCCGACGGCGGATAGAATCGAGAAGGAAAATCCATCGCCGCGCGTGGAGGAACACCGGAGTACGCCTTCTTTGCCGTTAGCGACAGGCCGCCGGCCGTCAGCTACTGCAGGCTTCCCTTCGGCCTGGCCGCCGCCATCGCCTGCGCGCACTCCACCGCGTTCAGCGCCAGCACCCGCAGGTTGTCGGCCGCGCCCCAGATCCAGAAGCCGTTCTCGCGCGTACTGTCGTGGCGCACGCTGACCAGGATCTCTCCCTGCCCGGCTGCGCTCACGTTGCTCGGCTCCTCTTCCGACCCGCGGCTGATGGCAACGTGCTCGCCCGCCAGCGCCTGGGCAAAGTCGCCCAGCGAGCAGCGCTTCTCCGTCTCGACGTACAGCGAAAACGCGTGTCCGTGGAAGATCGGCGCCTGGATGAGGATGGTTGCCGGAACCAGCGCCGCCGGAGCGACCTTCTTCAGATGCTCCACGATGCGCCGCTCCGAGGCTTTGAGCGCCGGCTCCGCCTTCTCCCCATAGCTGGCCAGCAGGTTGAAGGCGACCTGGGCATCGAACACATCCTTGGGCAGATCGTGGAAGGAGAGCAGGTTGACGGTCTGCTCGTGCAGTTCGTCCATGCCGCGACGCCCGTGCTCCGAGGCAGGCTCGAAAATCGTGACCGCCGCGGTGCGCAGCGGGCCGGCCTTTTGGGCGCGCAGCAACAACAACGCCAGCGCCACCGCCGCCGGATTCGCCACGACCACCGGCGCCGGCTCCAACTCCGGCGCGGGCGCGGCCCCGGTCTCGTGTTCCACCCACGGCGATCGCACCTGCGCGCCCGGCTCGTCGTCCAGCGCGTACGACAGGTCCACGACGACCGTTCCCGCTTCCTTCGCCATCTTCCAGTTACGCTTGGTGAACTTCTCCTCCGAGGCGAAGAAGGCGAAATCCACGCCGTCGAAATTCTCCCGGCGCACGCTTTGCACGAAGGTCATCTCGTCGCCGACGGCTTCCAACTGCCCCAGCGATTCGTCGTCGTCGAGCAGCTTGATGTCCACGGCCGGGAAACTGGTTTCCGGAATCAACTCCGCCAGTTCTTTGCCCTTCAGCGTGCCGGCGCCGACGATGGCCACGCGAAACAGCCCCGAGGCTGCGTAGGCGCCCCCTCCGGTTTTCTTTTCCGGCTTGCTCATCGCGCCTCCGGAGCTTCGTGGTAGGACGGCGGCGGCGCGCTCGGCCGCCGCACCACGTACATCAGCCGCGCCAGCACGCCCGACAGCATGTACACGAGGGCGATGAAGAACAGCACGTACTCGGAGAAATACCAGATGGCGGCGATCAGCAAGCCGATCACGATAATCAGCCGCGCCGGATGCGGGCTGCGGAAGTCGATGTCCTTGAAGCTGTAGAAACGCCAGGTGCTGATCATCAGGAAGCCGGCCACCATCACCAGCGCCGCCCAGACCAGCCCCATCCACCAGGTGGTGATCGGCGCCCCGTCGCCGAAGTGCACCACCGCCGCCACCACGCCCGCGCCCGCCGGAATCGGCATGCCCACGAAATATTTCTTTCCCGGCCGGCCGGGGTTCGAAGGCTGCGGGTTGACCTGGATGTTGAAGCGCGCCAGGCGGCTCGCGCCGGCAATCAAAAACGCAAAGCTCACGATGGCGCCGATCTGCACCACGCGGGCAATCAGGTCATGGCCATTGATCGAGCCGATGGTATGGAATCCCCAGATAAACGCCAGGAACGAGGGCGCCACGCCGAAGGTGATCACGTCGGCCAGCGAATCGAACTCGCGGCCGAAATCGCTGGTGGTGTTGGTCATGCGCGCGATGCGGCCGTCGAGGCCGTCGAAGATGATGGCGAACCCGATCGCCTTGGCGGCATTATTGAAGTGCCAGGGCTGCGCCATCGAGCCTTCGAAGGTGTGGTACAGCGCGTAGTAGCCCAGCGCAATGTTGAACGTGGTGAACAGCGACGGCAGCAGGAAGGCGCCCTTGCGCAACTTGCGCCGCGCCTGGTCTTCATCGCGGCGCCGCATGGGGATCGGCTGCGGAGTCATCGCACCATCCTTCCCGGGGAGTTTTCCCGGTCCACCACGGGTGAAATCCGCGAGGCCGGCGCGGCGGTGGCGATCAGGCTGGCGCCGCCCTTCACGCGGTCGCCCGGTTTCACGTTGACGGTCACTGCAGGATCGAGGATCAGGTCGGTACGCGAGCCGAACTTGATCATGCCCACGCGCTCGCCCCGGCCCACGCTGTCGCCGACCTTTTTATTGAAGATGATGCGCCGCGCGATCAGGCCGGCAATCTGCTTGAACACCAGTGTCTGCCCCTCGCCTTCCACGGTGACGATGTTCTGCTCGTTGCACTCGGCGCACTCGGCGCCCATCGCGTTGCGAAACTGGCCCTTGCGGTACTCGATGTTGCGCACCACGCCGGCAATCGGCGAGCGATTCACGTGCACGTCGAAGACGCTGAGAAAGATGCTTACCCGGGTGCGCGGCCGGCCGTCCACCTCAATAGTCGAGACGTCGGTCACCTTGCCGTCGGCGGGCGAAACGATGGCCCCCGGCTGCTGCGGGATGGCGCGATTGGGATCGCGGAAGAACCACAGGAAGAAGGCGCCGAAGACCAGCGGCAGCACCGCCCAGGGCGGTCCCGCCAGCCACGCCACCAGCACCGCCGCCGCCAGCGATGCCAGCCCGTAATAGATGCCGTCGCGCACCATGGCCAATCAACAGATTATACGTGGGCGGCCCGGCAGAAGCCGGATCGAAAGACGAAACCGCTGATTTCGCAGGTGGACGCTGATTTCAGCAAAAAACAACCCATCGGCCTAGATCAGCGGAAATCAGCGGTTCGAATTGCTCTTGAAATGTAGTCTTTTCCCTCTATGCCGGGAGGCACAGCCTGTAGCGCTCTCAAAGCGCCGGGCGCGGACTTAGGCGACCTGGTGGTCGCTGCGGAACTGCCGCTCCAGTTGCTCCATGTGGTCTTTCAGGCGCAGCTTGAGCTTCTTCAGACGGACCTCTTCCAACTTCTCGTCTTCGGATAGGAAACGCTTTTGCGTGAGATTGTCGAGGCGTTGGGAATACTGCGCGTGCTCCTGGACCAGGCGGCGAAACTCGTCGTTGTGGGCCAGGAGAAGGTCGCGTACCTGAGTGGCCATCCAGCGGACCTCCTACCGGACTCTGGAACAACTTCAAGCTAGCACACGGCCGGGGGGCGTTCAACGGCTTTCGCGAGCTGCACCGGGCGCGCTGCATTCCAATATGAGAGCGTCTTCGGGCGGGTTTTGATAGTAGGCCCGGCGTCTTCCCGCTTGGTGGAATCCCGCCGATTCGTAGAGCTTCCGCGCCGCTACATTCGACTCCCTCACCTCCAGGAACATGTGCCGCATGCCGTCGCCGCGCGCGTGCTCGACCATCGTCCACAGCAGCGCGCTGCCGATGCCCTTGCGCCGAAGGGCCTTGTCAACGACGAGATTCTCGATCTCCCAGTCGCCCTTGGTGTCGCGGGCCACGATGAAGGCCACCGCGCGCTCTTCGCGCTCGGCGACCATGGCGATGTGGTGGGGTTCGCGCTTGGTCAGCAGGCGCTCGTACTCGGCGCGCGACCAGTGCGCGGCCGTGTCGCAGGACTGCTCCAGCACCAGCAGCGAGTCGATATCGTCGGAGAATGCGGGGCGGATGATCACGTCAAAAGGGCTTGGCGAACAGCTCCGCGTCGGAGCGCCGGATGTAGTTGGCGTCGAGGGTTTCCGGCGTCGCGGTCTCGCCGGCGAGCAGCTTCCGGTACCCCAGCCGCGCGATGAAATCCGCGCCCGGCCGGGCAATTTCTTCGACACGAACTCCGCGCCCGACGAGCGCCCGCGCCAGCCGCGCGTCGGGACAGACGACCGTGGCACCGGCCGCGCGTGCCAAAAACTCGTCCATCGTCAGCAGTGCCTCCTCCCGCGCGACCGGCAGGTTCGTCCCATGGACATAATAATCGCCGGTGTAGATGTGGCCGCGATTGTCGTCGAGCGCCGCCAGCACCCTGCCCGGCTGCGGCGAGGCCGACGCCACCGCCTGCAGCACCGACACCGCCGCAATCGGCTTCCTTAGCGCCACCGCCATCGCCTTCACCGCCGACAGCCCCACGCGCAGACCGGTGAACGATCCCGGGCCCGACGCGACCGCATAGGCATCCACCTGCTGCTTGCTCACACCTTTCCGCTGCAGCATGGCCGCAAGTTGCGGAACCAGCTGCGCCGAATACGATCCGCCAGTCAGCGGCACGAGATCGAGCGTGGTGACCTCCGCGCCCTCGCCGCGCAGCAGCGCCAGCGAGCCGTTCTTGCCCGAGGTGTCAACGCCGAGGATGAGCATGAGATTGCTGAAGTGCAGAATTGCGGAATTGCCGAATTGGCGGAATCGTCGCTTCTACTTCCGCCTCCTGTCCTTGGTGTAACCTTCGTGATCTTCGTTTCTGTTCTTCAATTCTGCAATTCCGCAGTTCCGCAATGCGGCAATTCTTCACACTCCTTGTGGCTGCTCTTCGCACAGCTCCAGCAGCACCCCGCCGGTGCTGGAAGGATGCACGAAGACGTACATGTGCCCGCCGGCGCCGATCTGGATCTGGTCGTTGATCAGCCGCACGCCCTGCCGCTTCAGCTCTTCCACCGTGGTTTCCAGGTTGTCCACGTGCAGGGCGATGTGGTGCAGCCCCTCACCGCGCTTGGTCAGGAACTTGGCGATCGGCGAGTCGTCCGCCGTCGGCTCCAGCAGTTCCAGGCGGCTCTCGCCGAGGGGTACCATCGCCAGCTTCACCTTCTCCTGCTCCACCGTTTCCTCGCCCATGACCGAGAGACCGAGCTTCTGGTAGAAGGCCTTCGCCTCCGCCAGCGACTTCACCGCTATTCCCAGATGATCAATGCTGAACATGATTTCAACCTTCGTGCCCTTCGTGGGACCTTTGTGCCCTTCGTGTGAACGAACAGGGCCGGTTCACACGAAGGACACAAAGGTTTCACGAAGGCTCGCGCCGCGCGCTCACCGCCGCGCTCCCTCCGGCGCCACCTGCGCCACGATCTCCTCCACCAGCGAGTACGGATCGCGCTTGTGCTCGGCGATCTCCGCCGCCAAGCGCGCCACCTTCTCTTCCCCAAGCTGCTCCCGCACTACGCGCTCCATCAACTCGTCGCGCAGCATCTCGATCAGCCGCTCGCGCCAGCTCTGCGCCCGCTTTTTGATTGCCAGGCCCTCGCGTACGACGTACTGCTGGTACTCCGCGATCTTGCCCGCCAGCTCCGCGATTCCCCGCCCTTCGCTGGCCACGGTCTTCACGATGGGCGGCGTCCAGTTGTCGCTGCGCACCGCCAGCGACTGCATGGCGCGAATCTCCCGCTCCACCCGCTCCGCGCCCTCGCGATCGCTCTTGTTAATGACGAAAACGTCGGCGATCTCCATGATCCCGGCCTTGATCGTCTGCACGTCGTCGCCCATGCCCGGTACCAGGATGACCACGGTCACGTCGGCCAGCTTCACGATGTCTACTTCATCCTGGCCCACGCCGACTGTCTCCACCATCACGACATCGCGGCCGCTGGCATCGAGCACGTAGGCGACATCGGAGGTGGTGCGCGCCAACCCGCCCAGCGAGCCGCGCGTCGCCATGCTGCGGATATAGATGCCGGGATCGGCGTAGTGCGAGCCCATGCGGATGCGGTCGCCGAGAATCGCGCCGCCCGTGTAGGGGCTGGTGGGATCGACGGCCACGATGCCGACCGTCTTGTTCTGCTGGCGGTATTCGCGCGCCAGTTGGTCCACCAGCGTGCTCTTCCCCGCGCCCGGCGCGCCGGTCATGCCGAGGGTGAGCGCCTTGCCGGAATAGGGGAACAGCGCCTTCAGCAGCGCCGCCGCGCCCTCGCCCCGGTTCTCCACCGTGCTGATGGCCCGCGCCAGCGCCCGCGAGTCGCCGGAACGAATGCGCTCCACCAAATCGAGTTGTCGGTTTTCAGCCAAGTCTGCTCAAAACAAATTGGGTGATTGGGTGAATTGGCGATT
>DASUBK010000078.1:0-8984 GCA_035763305.1 Terriglobales bacterium
CTCCTGCGCCGCGATGGCGTAGTCGTCCTGGTGCGTCTTGGTGGGAGGCGCCGAGGAGAAGCGCTCGCCCGACATGATGTCGCCGACACGTCCGCTGATTGAAGGCGGAGTGGGATCGTTGAGCGCTGCCACCACGCGGTCGCCCGAGAGTTGCATCATGACCGCGCTCAGGTCCTTATCGATGCGGTCGGTGGCCTCGGCGAGTTGTTTATCTGCCGTTGGAGTCTCGTTGAGAGCGCGGCGAATCTGCGTCAGGCGCGTCTTCATCTCCTGCCCGGCGCGGGTCGAACCGGCGACCGCGCGGTAGAGGTTGGCGACCTTCTGCTGGAAGTCGTGCAGCGCGGCGCGGTCCTGCGGCCGCATGGGCGCGATGTCCTCGGTGTAGACTTGGAACGTCTGCGGCTGCCCCAGTTCGCTGACCGTGCCATCCTGTTTCTTGTACATGCGCACCGAGTACTTGCCGGGCATGACCAG
Organism: Terriglobales bacterium; assembly: GCA_035763305.1. Classification (GTDB taxonomy): domain Bacteria; phylum Acidobacteriota; class Terriglobia; order Terriglobales; family Acidobacteriaceae; genus DASUBK01. The sequence goes on from DASUBK010000078.1 coordinate 475, forward strand.
CGGCCCGAACGACGGCGGACCGAAGTCTTCGTCGCCCTCGGACGCCTCGCGCTGCGGCAGCACCGGCGTGGAGTAGCGCAAGTCCCAGGTCACGCGCTGAAAGCCCGGCGCATTCATGGCGTTGACCCGCCGCACCGGCTTGCCGCTTTCGTCGGAGATGACGAAGAAGATCTGCGGCGCCTCTTCCTGCGCTTCGACGCGCATCTGCTCGTGCGTCGGGTAGGGCGGAACCTTGCCGGCCTTCTCCGCCGCCTTCTCCGCGTCCTGGCGCATTTCTTTTTTGGTCTTCAGCTTATCTTTCAAGTAATAGGTGAAGGTTGCGCCGTAAGCCGGGTTGTCGGCGGTATAAAACGATTCCCCCATATGGGCCTTGCCGCGCCCGCCTTCGGGCCGCGACTGGATGAACATCCACGCGTCCTTCACCGGGTACAGTTGCGCCGGCTGAGCCAGCATTTCGGGCTTGAGCGTCCGCAGCGGCGTGATGTCGTCGAGGATGTAGATGCTGCGCCCGAAGGTGGCCACCACCAGATCGTTCTCGCGCGGATGAATGACCAAGTCGCGCACCGCGATGGTCGGGAAGTTGCCCTTGAGCTGGATCCACTTCTGCCCGCCGTCGATGGTGAACCACAGTCCGTACTCGGTGCCGGCGAAGAGCAGGTTGGGATTGACGCGGTCCTCGGCGATGGCCAGCACCGAACCATTTTCCGGCAGGTTGGAGGCGATGGACGTCCAGCTCTTTCCCTGGTCGGTGGACTTCAGCAGGTAGGGTTTGAAGTCCTCGTTCTTGTGATTGTCGAAGGAGGCGTAGACCAGGTTGGCATCGTGGTTGGAGGCCAGCAGGCGCGAGACGTAAGTGCGGTCAGGCACGCCGGGAAACTTCTCGTACTTGGTCCAGTTCTGGCCGCCGTCGGACGTGACCTGGATAAGGCCGTCGTCGGTGCCGACGTAGATTAATCCCTCTTTCTTGGGCGACTCGTTCAGCGCCACGATGTTGCCGTAGAACGAGGTGGACTGGTTCTTGGCAATGGCGTCGATCGTCCAGACCTTGCCCATGACCGGCAGTTGATCGCGATCGATCTGGCGGGTGAGATCGCCGGACACTTCGCGCCAGCTGTCGCCGCGGTCGTCGCTGCGGAAGAGCTTGTTGGCGGCGAAGTAGAGCCGCGTGTGGGAGTGCGGGCTGATGAGGATGGGCGAATCCCAGTTCCAGCGCAGCGGCGCTTCGTCTTTGCCTTCCTGCGGCTGGATGCCGACCGACTCGCCGCTGCGGCGGTCGTAGCGCACCAGGTTGCCGTGCTGCAGTTCGGCGTAAACGGTGTTGGGATCTTCGGGGTCGACCTGCGAGCGGAAGCCATCGCCGCCGTGGGTCTGGAACCAGTCCGAGTTCACGATGCCCGACATGCTGCGGGTGCGCGACGGGCCGCCCCAGCTGGAGTTGTCCTGGGTGCCGCCGTAGACGTTGTAGATCGGCTTGGCCATGTCAACGGCCACGTCGTAGAACTGCCCCAGCGGCAGGTTGGCCATGAACTTCCAGTTGGCGCCGCGGTCGTAGCTCTCGTAGACGCCGCCGTCGCAGCCCACGAGGTAGTAACTGGTGTCGTCGGGATCGATGTAGATGACGTGATTGTCCACGTGCTTGGACTTTTCGCCGAGCGGGCGCCAGTTCTTCCCGCCGTCATCGGAAACCTGGATCATGAAGTCGGGCGCGTACACCCGCTCCGCGTTCTTCGGATCCACCGTCAGCTGCGAGTAGTACATGGGCTGCGCGTGGTAAGGACTGCGGCGCTCCCAGGTGGCGCCGTGGTCGGTGGAGCGGAAGATGCCGCCCTTGCCCTCGCCCGCCTCGATGGTGGCGTAAATCATGCTGCTGTCCGTGGGCGCGATGGCCAGGCCGATGCGCCCCAGATCGCCGGTGGGCAGGCCGGACTTCAGCTTGGTCCAGGTGGCGCCGCCGTCGGTGCTCTTGTACAGCGCGCTCTCCGGGCCGCCGTCAATCAGGGTCCACACGTGGCGGCGGCGCTGCCACGCGGCTGCGTAAAGCGTGTCCGGATTGTCGGGATCGATGACCACGTCGGCGACGCCGGTGTTCTCGCTGATGCTGAGCACGTTCTTCCAGGTCTTGCCGCCGTCGGTGGTTTTGAACAGGCCGCGATCGCCGCCCGGTCCCCACAGCGGCCCCTGCGCGGCAACGTAGACCGTCTTGCTGTCGCGGGGATCGAAGACGATGCGCCCGATGTGCTCGGAGCGCTTGAGGCCGAGATTCGTCCAGCTCTTGCCGCCGTCCTCGGACTTGTACACACCGTCGCCATAGGAGACGCTGCGCTGCGAGTTGTTCTCGCCCGTGCCGACCCAGACGGTGGAGGAATCTTTGGGATCGAGCACCACGGTGCCGATGGAGTACGAGCCTTCGTGGTCGAAGACCGGTTCCCAGGTAGTGCCGTCGTTCTCGGTCTTCCACACTCCGCCGGAGGCCGCGGCGACGTAGTACTCGGCGCGGTTATGCGGATTGACCGCGAATGCCACCACGCGGCCGGAGATCACCGCCGGTCCGATCAGACGCAGCTTGAGGCCGTTGAAGGTCGCTGTGGAGAGCGGGTCGGGCGGCTTGGGCGCCTCCGACTTCGTCGGCGTGGCCAGCGTGCCCTTGGACGCCTTCTCCCGCTCGACTTCTTTCTTCGATTGCTGCGGGCGAGGAGTGCGCTCCTGCTGGGCGAACAGGGAAATCGCGCAGAGACAAACGACAGACAAGACTCGGCGGAAAGAGAGCACGGAAGATCTCCTGCAACAGCGTTGGATTTCGGGAAAACGAAAGAGCCGGGAGATTCTACACCGGTGGATGATGCGAAGAAACATCGCGCGCCGCGGGCGAGGGCGCCCGCGGCCCTGAAACTCGGGACAAATGGATGATCGCCCCGGCGAGGCGCCGGGGCCTGCCCGGCTGCAAGAGTCAGGCGAATTCGGTGAGGGAAAGGGTATTGCCGTCGGGGTCTTTGAACCAGGCGATACGCGCGCCGCTGGGACTGGTCCACACGCCGGCGTCGTCCTGCGGCATGCCGGGATAGCGCTCGAAGCGGACGCCGCGCACGGTCAAATCTTTGACCGCGGCAGAGATGCTGCGAACCTTCCAGCCCAGCGCCGTGCCCTGTGGCGGCGAGGCCTTCTCGCGCAGCTTCTGGATGCGCAGCATGATGCCGTTCAGATCGAAGACCAGCGCGTAGGGCTCGTCGGCGACAAATTTCAAGCCCAGCGTGTCTTGGTAAAACGAGCGGGCGCGGCCCGGGTCGGCAGTGGCGACGAAGGTCATGACCTCAGCCTTGGCGAGGCTCGAAGCAGGCTTGGCGCGGCGGGCGGCGGATTTCATGGGCGGAGAAGATAGCACGGAAGAATTTCAGACTGCAGATTGCAGTTCATCCGTGCCGAAAGGTGTCCGGGGTTCGTGACTGTGTAGAAACTGCCTAGGGTTGCCTGGGACCGGCGGCAACTCGTCCCAGGAGCGGGCACTCTAAGGGGAGAACTGCTGCTCTAAGCAGGAGAGCTGCGGCTCCCGCCAGGACCGTGGTTCGAAGGGCCGAAAATGGGACTAAAAACGTTGTTGGCGGTGATGATCCTGGGACTTCTGTTCTGCGTGGGCTGCGCCGGCGTGGGTACCAGCCCGCCGGAGGCCACCGTTGTGGCTCCTCCGCCGCCGCCCCCACAACCGCAAACGCCGCAGGACATCACGGCGATCAACCACGTCGTGTTCATGTTGCAGGAGAATCGCTCCTTCGACAGCTACTTCGGACAGATGGGCGCCTATCGCGCGGCTAACGGCTACGGCGCGGCTGCGGATGTGGACGGGCTTCCGCCGGGAGCCACCAATCCCGCCGACGACGGCAGCACCGTGGCTTCCTTTCACTTCCACACCTCCTGCGTGGAGAACGTCACCCCCGACTGGCTGGAGAGCCACGGCGATTACCACCTGTACGACGCCGGCTCCAACGTCTTTCTGGGTAATGGCTTCGTGCACAGCGGCGCCGGAATGGCATCGTTCTCCGGCCTGGTAACGACCAGCACGCAGACCGCGGGCACGTTCATGGTGCAGCCGACCGACACCACCAACTACTACCTGTTCGGCAGCACCTCGACCACCAGCGTGCCGGGATGGGGACTGCCCCTGGCCAGCATCCTGGTCACGGTGAACGGGTCGCAGACCACCGCCAACGCGGCCAACGTGCCCACCGCCGCAGGCGTGACCTTCACCGCCGACAAGACCACCATCAACAAGGGTGACACGGTGACGCTGACCTGGAGCGTGCCCAACGTCAACCAGGTGATGATCAACTCCTGGTACGACCAGCTGGGACGCCGGGCGATGGGCTACTACGACGCCACCGATCTGCCCTACTACTACTTCATGGCCTCGAACTTCGCCACCAGCGATCGCTGGTTCGCGCCCATGTCGGGGAACAGCAATCCCAACCGCGTCTATGCCGTGGCGGCCACCACGCACGGCCACGCCCACGACCCGGGCTCCTTCGACTCCAGCCAGGTGAAGAATATCTTTCAACTGCTGGACGCGGCGGGCGTGTCGTGGAAGATCTATACCCACGACATCGACCCCATGACGAAGACTCCATCCACGGTACTAAACCGCTTCCAGCCGTTTGCCGGCCAGCACGCGGCCAACATCGTTCCGGACACGCAGTTTGTGACCGATGCGCAGAACGGGACTCTCCCCGCGGTTTCCTTCATTGAAGACGCATCCGGACTGGACGAGCATCCCGGCGCCACCCAACAAGGCAACATTCATTCCGGCAATAACGTGCAGTATGGGGCGCAGTACGCCGCGCAAATGATGAACGCGCTGATGGCGAGCCCTAACTGGAAAGACTCGGTGTTCTTTCTGACTTACGACGAGGGCGGGGGGTTCTACGACCATGTCTCGCCGCAGACCGCGGTATCGCCCGACGGTATTCCGCCGCAAGACCTGGAGCCCAAGGATATCCAGTACATCAATCCGCCCGCGGACTTCACCCGCACCGGCTTCCGCGTGCCCCTCATCGTGGCCTCGCCGTTCGCCAGGAAGAATTACGTCTCGCATAACGTGGCGGATTACACCGCGATCCTCAAGTTCATCGAGACGCGCTTCAAGTTGCCGAACCTGACCGCCCGGGATGCGGCGCAGATGGACATGACGGAGTTCTTCGACTTCGTCACGCCGCCGTGGACTACACCGCCCACGCCGCCCAAGCAGCCGTCAACCTTGCCGTGCGATTACACGAACCTGAAGTGAGGAAAGAGGCCACGGATTGCCACGGACTCACACGGATCGGTTGTCTTGATTTCCATCCGTGAAAATCCGTGGCAATCGGTGGCTGGTTTTTGAAACTTCAGACGCCGTCTGGCATCTTGTTCCGGTTATGCGCCAACGGATCGAGGGGCACGGCACCCGGCACCACGTGATGCCGCAGAAGAATTATTGCTTCGGATGCGGCAAGGATAATCCCGAAGGACTGCGGCTGAAATTCCACTTCGACGAAGAGCGGCGGGTGGCGACCTGCCGCTTTCGTCTTTCGCGCCGCTTCTGGGGACCGCCGCGGCATGCGCACGGCGGCATCATCGCCACCATCCTCGACGAGGCCATGGGGAAGGTGAACAAGCTGCGCCACGTGGTGGCGGTGACCTCGACCATGGAGGTGCGCTATCACCGCATGGTGCCGCTGGGCGAACCGCTGGTGGTGGAGGGATGGGAGCGGCGGGTGCGCGGCCGCGAGCACATCAATGTCGCCGAGATCCGCAACCAGGCGGGCGAGGTGCTGGCCTCGTCGAAGGGAAAGTTTATCGCCGTGGACCCGGTGCGGATGTTCGCCCGCTTCCTGCGCGAGCAAGAGAAAAAGTAGCGTTTGTCATCCGGAGCGGAGGAGTTCCGGAGGGACGACGGAGCGAAGGATCTATGCATTCCTCGATTTTTCGCGGCCATCAATATATGGAGCCTTCGCTTCGCTCAGGATGACAAGAAAGGAAGTGGCACGGGTCACAGACCCGTGCCACACATTCCTGTCCACACATTTTTAATCGTCGTGGCCGTCGCCATCATTGTCGTCCTTGATAGCGGTGAGCGTGCCGAACAAGCCGTGTTGCTCGTCATTGGGGCCGGCGGTGAAGAACAGCGTATTGGCCGGACCGCTGGTGGCATTGCCTCCACCGAAGGCCAGCGCCCACAGCCCATCGATTACCAGCGGCCCGCGCGGGCCGTGGAGGAAGCCGACGAACTCGCCGCTGTTCGGATCGTAGGCGGCGATGCGGCCGCTGCCGAACTGGCCCGATAGCAGGTCGCCGCTGAATTGCCCGAACCCTGCCGGCGCGATCGCCAATCCCCACGGCGCATCGAGCCAGGGGCCGTGCTCGAAGCGCATCAGCAGGTTGCCGTCGGTGTCGAACTTGTCCACGAAGCCCAGTCCCTTGCCGTGCTGCTCATCCGGCAGGTCGCCGACCTTGGCGAAGCTGACGTAGATCGCGCCGCCAATCTCCTGCACGTTGAAGGGCGCATAGCCGGCGGGGAGCGCCGCGTCTACGAAGCCGCCGGTGGTGCTGGCCGGCTGCCATGTGGAATCGAACACATCCACCCGGCCCTGGGAGAAGTTAGCGGCGTACAGCAGCGTGGCGCCGTTGGAGTTGGTGGCGATGGTTAGCCCCTTGTAGATGGCGGCGCCGAAGTTGGGAACCGTGATCACGGAGTTAGCGGCGTCCACCGTGGGGTTCCAGCCGGAGATGCTGCCGTCCTCGGTGGCGAAGAGGAAGCGGGCCGAGCCGGACTTGCCGTTGGCGGTGACGACGAAGCCGCTGCCGCTGCCGTTGAAGGCGATGCCGGTCGGCGTGCTGGGGTCGGTGCTGCCCGGAGGCGGCGGAATGGTGACGCGAATGGCGGTGTTCTTCACGCCGGCGGCGTTGTACAGCGTCGAAACTCCGCTCCCATTGTCATTCACCCACCAGGGCGTGGTCGGGCCACGAGTCAGGCCCCAGGCGTTCACCAGGTCGTCGTCCGGGTGGGCTGCGAGTCCGGGAACATCGGAAACAAGATTGGTCTGCTGGTAGTGCTGCGCCGCCGCGGCAAGCGGAAGCAGCAGGGCGAGCAGGCAGGGAAGCAACGAGCGAACGATGCGCATGGCGAGCTCCTGGGGTGGCGCGATCGCAAAAGATCGGCCACCCGGTTCGGAGAGCCAGGCGCCGGGGTAGTTACGGCATTCGTCCCAGGGGACGGGCTACTTGGCTGCCGAGGTCAGAGGAATCTTCTTATTGCCTGCCAACTCGGCTGCCGTTTGCTCGATGTTGCGCTGTAGAAAAAATTTGTACGAAGCCCACGAGGAATACTTGGCGTCGAGGGCTGCGGTGACCGCGTCGGTCAGCGCCTGGCCCGATTTTCCTGCCTTCTGCGCTCCTGCGACGGCATCGCGCAGGTCCACCAGGTAGCCGCGGAAAGCGCGTACATCGTCGGCCTTGGCAACGTCGCCGTGCCCGGGAACGAAGGTGGCGTCGGGATGGCGCGCCAGCATCGCCTCCAGCGTCTCAATCCACTTGTCGGTGGAGGCGTCGATGAGATTAGGTAGACGGTGATTCCACAGCAGGTCGCCGGTGAAGACCACGTTGGCGTCGGGCAGGTAGACGACGGAATCGCCGCCGGTGTGGCCGAGCAGGTAGACGATGCGAGCGTCGCGCGCTCCCAGGAACAGGTCGAGGGCGCCGCTGTCGTAGACCAGCGTGGGCAGCGCCAGCGACTCGACGCGCTGCTTCTGCTCGGGCTTGGGATCGGGACCGAAGAACTTCAGGTTTTCTGTGTGCTCCCAGGCGCGGACGTTTTTCTGCGCGATGATGGTCGCGCCGGCGGCGGCGAAGACGGCGTTTCCACCGGTGTGATCGAGGTGGTAGTGAGTGTTGACGACGTAGCGCACCGGCAACTGCGTGACCTTGCGGATCTCGGCCAGCAACTGCTGCGCGGGCTCGGGCGCGATGAATGAGTCCACCACCAGCACGCTGTCGCTGCCGACCACGAAGCCGGCGTTGCTGCCCGCCTTGCCGCCGTCGGGATTGATGGCGGCATAGACGCCGTCGGCGACCTTCTTCAGCGTGAAAGACGGCGCCTCCTGGGCAGCTTGAGCGGCCATACGGGTCGGAGACCCGTGCCACACAATCGCGAGAACGAGGGCGGCAGCGAGGACGTGGACTTTCATTGCGGCTCCTTGGGGCTAAGAACGTAACACAGATGCTCCAGGCCGGTGGGCGGATACAGCTCGCGGTGCGTGAAACGGAAGCCGAGCTTCAGCAGCAGCCGGCGCGAGGCGTCGTTGTCGGGATGATGCCCGGCGAAGAGGGATGCGACGCCGAGTTGCTCGAAGGCATGGCGGATCACCGCGCGCGCAGCTTCTTCGGCGAGGCCCTGCCCCCAATAGGCGGGCCGCAGGTGAAAGCCGGTTTCCAGCACGCGAGGATCGTCTCCGAACGGCTTGAGCCCGCAGCAGCCGACCAGGTCGCCG
>DASUBK010000079.1:0-2695 GCA_035763305.1 Terriglobales bacterium
CATCACGAGGAAGGTGTAGGGACGCCGCAGCGCTAGAGAAACAATCCACATCTTCGGATCAACCCCAGGGGAGAATCACAGACCGGGCCACGCCGGGTGCCATCGGCGACCAGAATACGCTCCGACAGATTCGATACAGAACGTATTGGATTCATTTTATGGTAATGTGAGTTCATGGCGCAAACAACTTCTTCGGCGCTGGCCGTGGCCGGAGAAAAGATCGTCAAACGTCCGCCGGGGCGCCCGCGCAGCCAGCAGGCGCGGACCGCGATCCTGCGCAGCACGCTCAAGCTGCTGCGCAAGAGCGGCTATCCCGACCTTAGCATCGAGGCCATCGCCGCGGAGGCGAACGTCGGCAAGGCCACCGTGTATCGCTGGTGGACCTCGAAGGCGGCGCTGGTGGCGGACGCGTTTTCCTCCACCGCGGTGGCGGAGCTACACTTTCCCGATACCGGGTCGGTGCTCGCCGACCTGAGCATGCAGATGAAGCAACTGGTGCGGGTGTTTCGCTCGCCCCGGGGGAAGATGGTGGCGGCGATCCTGGGCGGTGGACTATTCGACGCCGAGTTGATTGACGCCTATCGCGAGCGCTTCCTGCTGCCGCGGCGGCGCGAGGCCTACCAGACGCTGGAGCGCGGCATCGAGCGCGGCGAATTGCCGGCGCACCTGGACAAGGACCTGATGCTGGATTCGCTCTACGGGCCGATCTACATGCGTTTTATCCTGCGGCATGACGAGTTGAGCGAGGAGTTCGTGGAGCGGTTGTGCCGGCAGATCATGGCGGGAGTGGCGAGGAATCGGGCGATCTGAGCATCGGGTGATCTCACCATCGGGTGGAGCAGGGCTTTAGCCTTGCAGTTCGAGATGCGGTCAGATTGGGGCTTTAGCCCCTGAGGTGCTTTCCGCAACGTACCTCAGGCGCTAAAGCCCCAAACATTTTGGTCGCGACTCAACGCAGGGCTGAAGCCCTGCTCCACCCTGGATCAGCAGAGACTCTATCTGGCTGCTGAGAGAGCCTACTTCAATTTGGCGAGTTCGCGGGTGTAGAGCGAGTTGGCGGGAAACTCCTGGGCGAGGCCGGAGAGCAGGGCGCGGGCGGAGCCGGTGTCGTGATCGCGCAGCGCGGCAACGGCCAGCAGCAGGCGCGCGTAGGGCTGCAGGTAGTGGCCGTTGTCGGCGACGCGGCGGAGATTCGCCAATCCTGTCTCCTTGTCGGTTTGCGCTCCGGTCATGTGCAGGAACCAGCGCACCGGGGCGGGCTTGAGGCTGAGGAGATAGTTCTCGACGCCCACCGCCAGGTAGGCGTCGTTGCAGTCGGGACATAGAGTGAGCAATTGCTGGGCGATGCTGCGGCCCTGCTTGATGTCGGAGAGGCCCGCCATGTTCTTCTTCTCGATCAAAGCCTCATAGTCGCCGCGCAGGCCGAGGGCCAGCACGCGAGCGAAGAGCGCGTCCTTGTCGCCGGCATTGCGCGCCAGGCGGGCGGCGATGATCTGCTGCGCGCGCTCGAGTTGGGTAAAGAAGCGCTGGCGGACGGCGGGGTCGGGCTGCAGTTCATTCCTGCCTTCGAAGTTCTTGTCGTCGGTGAAGAACTCCAGTTCAAGGATGTGCAGGCGATTGAACTCGCTGAAGAGGTAGGCGGCGGCGTCGGAAACCGCGGCGAGCGGATCGTCGGGATGGTTGCGTTGCCAGTCGGCGAAGACGGCGTGAGCGGCGTCGAACTGCAGGTTGTACATGGCGCGGTAGCCGGCATCAAGGCCGGAGGCATCGAGGGTGGAGGCGGAAGCGCAAGCGGTCGCGGCAAGCCCGACGAAGATCAGGGCGGCGGCGATATTTCGCGCGCACCTTCGCAACCACAAGGTCCCTCGACTCGACATCGTCGTGTTGCGCGCGGCCATGTCTCGTTCGGGATGACAGGAATTAGGAGTGGGTGTCATGAATACCTGTTTGAAGATACCTACTTGCGCGCCGAGACGCTGGTGAATTGCCCCACCGCGTGCACGTCGATGTCGACCTTGTCGCTCACGCGCAGGATGAAGGTGCTGGGATTCTTCAGGCCCCACTTGACGTAAGGGACCACGAAACGGACTTCGGCGGCGGCGCTGCTGCCGGAGACGTTGAGCGGCACGGTCAGCGACATGGGATGATCTTCGCCATGCAGCGTCATGATGCCGTCGAGTTCGACCTGCGAAGCGCCGCTGCTGGGAACCACGCCCTTCACGCGCTGGGGATGGAAGACGATGTCGGGAAACTTCTGCGTCTCCAGAATGTCCTTCTTCATTTTCTTGTCGCGGGATTTGGAGCCGCTGTCGCCGGAGGAGGCGTCGACAACCAGCTCACCACCTGCGACGCCGGTAGCGGTGTCGAAGCGCAGGGTACCGGTCTTCAGCTTGAACACCCCGTGCACGGTGTGCAGGAGGTCGCCGAGGGTGAAGTCGACGCGGCTTTGCGCGGGGTCGAGGACGAAGGTGGTCTCCTCGGCGAGGCAGGGGATAGCTGCCAGGAAAGCAGCGAAGATGATCGTGATAGCCGTCTTTCGCAACGCCAATACCTCAGGGGCTGAAGCCCCAAAATGAAGTTCGCTCGCAACGGCACGGCTAAAGCCGTGCCCTCCCGTTGAGAGCGCCACCCCGCTGAAGCCGTGCCCTCCTGTTGACTGCGTCATCAGGCTAAAGCCGTGCCCCACCCGCTCGTC
>DASUBK010000080.1:0-10901 GCA_035763305.1 Terriglobales bacterium
CTCCGCGCGCTTTCCGACCTTCTCCCCACCTTCTCCTTCCGCGCCGGCGAGACTCTGCAGCGTGTGAACCTCAGCGTCTTCGGCATTCCCCTGCCGCCGGGAACGCCGCCGGTCGTCGGCCCCTTCAGCATCTTCGACGCCCGCGCCCTGGCCACCGACAACCTCCTCGATCTTCACCTGCTGAACACCTATCGCGCCCGCCTCGAGCAGGTGAAAGCCGCCGAGTTCGACTATCGCAATACGCGTGATCTCGTCGTTCTGGCGGTCGGCGGCGCATACCTGCAGGTGCTCACCGATGCCGGACGCGTCGAGGCCGCGCAGGCGCAACTCAAGACCGGCGAAGCGCTCTACAAGCAAGCCCAGGACATGCAGAAGGCGGGCGTGGTTCCCGGCATCGACACGCTGCGCGCCCAGGTGGAGTACCAGATCGAGCAGCAGCGGCTGGTCAGTGTGCAGAACGATCTCGACAAGCACAAGCTCGGCCTGGCGCGCATCATCGGCCTGGCGCCATCGCAGCAGTTCACCCTCGCCGACACTGTTCCTTACGCGCCCGCGCCGCCGCTCACACTCGACGACGCCATTGCCCGCGCCTTGCAGAACCGTCCCGATTACAACGGCGCGCAACGCCTGCTCAGCGCCGCCGAACTGGCCCGGAAGGCTGCCGAACAGGAGCGCCTGCCCTCGATCCAGATTAACGGCGACTTTGGCGCGCTCGGGCGTACTCCGGCAACGTCCGCCAACACCTACACCGCCACCGCGGCGCTGAAGATTCCGATTTTCCAGGGCGGCAAGGTGCGCAGCGATGTCGCCGAAGCCGACGCTCTGCTGCGCCGCCGCCAGGCGGAGGTCGCCGACCTGCGCGCCCGCATCGAAACCGAGGTGCGCACCGCCTTTCTCGATCTCACCTCCACCAACCAGCAGGTGCAGGTCGCCAAGAGTTCCATGGACCTGGCGCAGCAGACGTTGCAGCAGGCGCAGGACCGTTTTGCCGCCGGCGTGACCACCAATCTCGAGGTCATCCAGGCGCAGGAGGCCATCGCCTCCACCAACGAAAATTTCATCGCCACCTTATTCGCTTTTAATTTCGCCAAGCTGTCGCTGGCGCGCGCTCTCGGCGTCGCCGAAGACGCCACCAAGCGCTACCTGGGAGGGAACCCATAGTGGCCGACCCGCAAACCACTGTCGATCGCGATGTGCCGGCGCCGGCGCGCGAGCCGTTTCCGGAGGAATCCGAAGCGCTGGCGCGGCGCGGCAAAGCGCGTTCCTACTTCCAGCAGCATCCCCATGCCCGCTGGGTGCTGCTGTTCTTCGTGCTCGCCGCGGTTGCCGTCGGCGTCTTGCTGTGGCGCCATTACGCCGTCCGCGAGACCACCGATGACGCCAACGTGGACGCCCACATCGCGCCGGTCAGCGCGCGCGTCTCCGGCACCGTCACCGCCGTGAACGTGGACGACAATCAGTATGTCGATCATGGCGCCGTGCTGGTGCAACTCGATCCTCGCGATTACCAGGTCGCGCTCGATCGCGCCAAGGCCGAACTGGCTGATGCCGAGGCCAACGCCCGCGCCGCCCACACCGGCGTACCGGTGACCACCACCAGCACTTCTTCCGCGCTGCAGACTGCGCACGCCAACGTCAACGCCGCCGAGAAGGAAGTGGATGCCGCCCGCGCGCGTGTGCGCGAGGCCCAGGCCAACTACACCCGTAGGCAGCAGGACCTGCAACGCTTCGCGCAGCTGGTGAAAAAAGACGAGATCTCCCAGCAGCAGTACGACGCCGCCGTGGCCGCCGAAGCCGCCGCCAAGGCTACCCTCGACGCTGCCCAGGCCACCGTCGCCACCGCCCAGAGCCACGTCGTGCAGGCGCAGGAGCAAGTCCGCAACGCGCAGACCGCGCCCGAACAGGTGGCCATCACGCAAGCCAAGGCCGGCGCCGCCACTGCCCTGGTGCAGCAGCGCCAGGCCGCGCTCGACCAGGCGCAACTCAACCTGCAATACACCACCATCAAGGCCCCGGTCGCCGGCGTGGTCAGCAAGCGCTCGGTCGAACTCGGCCAGGTAGTGCAGGCGGGACAACCGCTGCTCTCCATCGTCAACCTCGAAGACCTGTGGGTGACCGCGAATTTCAAGGAGACGCAACTGAAGGAAATGCGGCCCGGCCAGACCGCGGTCATTCACGTGGACGCCTTCGATCGCGATTTCAACGGACGCGTGGACAGCATCGGCGGCGGCACGGGCGCCCGCTTCAGCCTCTTGCCTCCGGAAAATGCGACCGGCAACTTCGTCAAGGTGGTGCAGCGTGTGCCGGTCAAGATCGTCTTCGACCCCGGCCAGGACGTGAAGAACCTTCGCCCCGGCATGTCGGTGGAAGCCACTGTGATCACCAAGTAAGTTTCAGTTTTGGTTTCGGTTTTGCTTGCGCCGTTGGCCACGCACCGCTGAAACTGAAACTGAAACTGAAACTCCTTCATGCCCACCCGCGAAGAAGCTTCCGTCAACCCGTGGATCATCGCCGTCGCCGTGATGCTGGGCACCTTCATGGAGGTGCTCGACACCACGGTGGTGAACGTCTCCCTGCCGCATATCGCCGGCAGCCTCTCGGCCTCCATCGACGAGTCCACCTGGGTGCTGACTTCCTACCTGGTCGCCAACGCCATCATCCTCCCCATGACCGGCTGGCTGGGGAATCACTTCGGACGCAAGCGCGTCCTGATGACCTCTATCGCCGGCTTCACCATCGCGTCCTTCATGTGCGGCCTGGCGCCGAGCCTGCCTTTCCTCATTCTCTTCCGTGTGATCCAGGGCGCCACCGGCGGCGGATTGCAGCCGCTGTCGCAGGCCATCATGCTCGAGGCCTTCGCGCCCGAGGACCGCGGCAAGGCGATGGCCTTCTGGGGCTTCGGCATCGTCGTCGCGCCCATGCTCGGCCCCGTGCTCGGCGGCTGGATCACCGACAGCTACTCCTGGCGCTGGATCTTCTACATCAACCTGCCGGTCGGGATCGCCGCCCTCACCATGAGCAAGCTGTTCATCTTCGATCCCGCGTACATCAAGCGCGGCACCGGCAAGGTGGACTACTGGGGCATGGGCATGCTGGCGGTCGGCATCGGCGCCCTGCAGATCATGTTCGACAAGGGCCAGGAGGAAGACTGGTTCTCCTCCCACTTCATCGTGTGGCTGACGGTCATCGCCGCCGTCGCGCTCACCGCCTTTGTCATTCACGAACTGGTGGAATACCACCCCGTGGTGGACCTGCGCGTCTTCAAGGTGCGCACCTACGCCACCGGTGTCTTCATGATGACCGTGCTCGGCTTCGTGCTCTACGGCAGCACGGTGCTGATCCCCATCTTTCTCCAGACTCTGCTCGGCTATCCCGCGCTGCAGGCCGGATGGGCGATGCTGCCCCGTGGCCTCGGCTCCTTCATTGCCATGCCCTTCGTCGGCATCTTGATGTCGAAATTTGAGCCCCGCAAGCTGATGGTGATCGGCTTCGTGGTCGCGGCGTATGCGCTGTGGGCGCTGGGCGGCATCAACCTGCAGGCCGGTTACTGGGACGTCTTCTGGCCGCAATTCATCCAGGGCATCTCGATGGGCTTCCTCTTCGTGCCGCTGACCACGGTCACCCACGACCCCATTCCCCTGGAGCGTATGGGCAACGCCACCTCGATCTTCAACCTGATGCGCAACATCGGCGGCAGCGTCGGCATTTCCTACGTCACCACCCGCGTCGCCCGCAGCTCGCAGACCAACACCAACATCCTGGGCGCGCACATCTCCGTCGGCAGCCCCGCCGCGCAGCAGATGCTGGAAGGCGCCCGCCAGGCGTTCATGGCCCGCGGCATGGATGCCTACACCGCGACGCGCCAGGCCTATGCTTCCCTCTTCGGCATGTTGCAGCAGCAGGCGGCCATGGTGTCTTTCGTCAGCACCTTCCGCCTGCTCGGCGTCATCTTCCTGCTGCTGGTGCCGCTGATCCTGCTGATGCGAAAGCCGCGCCGCGCCGGCGGTGGCGCCCCTGCCATGCACTAGAAAACTTTCTTATCGCGCCTTCCGCTCGTAGTACACCAGCTCGGCAAATCGCTGCACGATGATGCCGTCGAAGTTCGCCAGGGTGACTTCGTCGCCGCCTGCCATCTTGCTGCGAAACACAGACACATCCAGGGCCTTCCGCGCTTCCTCCAGACTCACATCGTCGTTCTTGCGGAACTGTTCGTCCACCTGCGCAATCACCGACTTCATCAAGTCCCGCACCTGGAAGAGGTAACTCTTATCGTGGAGAATAGGCCCGTGCCCCGGCACGATGGTGTCGGCCTCCAGCCGCCCCATCGTATCCAGCGTCTGCACCCACTCGCGGGGATAGCCGTCGAATGTGAAGGGCACCGGGTACACCAGCAGGTCTCCGGTGGCCAGCAGCTTCTCTTTCCCGAGATAGACGATGGCGTCCCCGCCCGTATTCCCCCGCCCTGGGTGCATCACCTGGACCTCGCGCCCGCCAAGATCGACAGTCAGATCGCTGTCGAACATCAGCGTCGGCGCCTGGTACACGTATTCCTCGCCGTCGCGATCGAGCTGATCGGCTTCCGCCAGCCGTTCCGGAATGCGTGCCTTCTGCTCGGCGGTCAGCGGCTTGCCCATTGGGCTCATACCCGTCTGCGCCATCTTGTTGATGTTGTCACGCATTTGCGACACGTTGGACGCCCGGTTTTTCTTCGCGCTCGGGTTGTAGGCATCTTCCATCGCGCGCGTCTCGCGGTGGGCGAGAATCGTCAACGCGGGGAAAGTCCTCAGGTACTCGTCATTGCCGCCGTTGTGGTCCGTGTGCCAGTGCGTGTTGAGCACGTACAGCACCGGCTTGTTCGTCCACTGCCGGATCTGCGCGATGTCCTCTCGCGCGGCACGCGCTGTCTGCGTGGAATCCACGACGAACACTCCCCGAGCTCCGATGATCACCGTGGTGTTGCCGTGCACCCAGCCGCGCGCCGGGTCTTGGTGGCGGATCACGTACACGCCTTCGGCAACCTTGGTCACCTCCCGTTCGGTCGTGAACATCGACGCCGCCTGCGCCGGAACAGAGGCCAGCAGCAACACCGCCAGCCATGGCGCGACACCGAGCCGGATGCGCTGTGCGCTTCGTCGAAGCATTCGCCCTCTCCTCACCTGGAAACGAGTGCCCTGATTATTTTCTGATTGCGGTGGGCGGGAAATCTCGGCGGGACAGGCCGACAGATTCCTGGGGCGGCCTTGGCGGGTGGCCCACTCTTGTCGTACAGCCGACGCTGAGCGGAGCGAAGCGGAGGCGAGCGACAGGGTCAGGGTGCCAAGCAGCCTGCGCTTAGCTTTGTAGTTGTGTCGTGATGTTCGCGAACGCCGCTGCAACCTGGGCATCCTGATCTGCAAACACCGTCCGCAGGTCCAGCAGCACTCGCCCTTCTTCCACACGCGCGACGATGGGAGGATCCGAGGCGCGCAGCCGCGTCGCCAGCTCGTCGGCGCTCAATCCTTCGCAGCGAAGCGCCAGCAGCTTCGTCGGCAACGTCGCGCCCGGCGCCGAGCCGCCGCCGATCACGGATTCTCCGTCGACAATCTCCGACTGCAACGCACGCGGCAATTGCGCCCGCAACCACTCCGCCCGCCTGCCGATTTCCTCCGCGCGAAGGCGCATCATGCGGACCGCGGGAATGCCGTCATAATCCTGCCGCACGTACGCCAGCAGCGTCGCTTCCAACGCTGCATAAGTCAGCTTGTCCACGCGCAGCGCGCGAAACAGCGGATTGGAGCGGATGCGCGCCACCAGTTCGGCCCGCCCGCTGATCATGCCCGCCTGCGGCCCGCCCAGCAGCTTGTCGCCGCTGTAGGTGACCACGTCCACGCCCGCGCCCAGACTGTCAGTGACGGTCGACTCGCCATGGACGCCGGCCGTTCGCAGGTCGAACAGCGCCCCGCTGCCCAGGTCCTCCATCACCGGGATGCCGCGCCGGTGGCCCAGTTCCGCCAGTTCCTCCAGCGCCGGCTGCTCGGTAAAGCCGACGATCTGGAAATTCGAGCGATGCACGCGCAGCAGCAGGCGCGTCTTGTCGTTGATGGCGCGATCGTAATCGGCCATGCGCGTGCGGTTGGTGGTGCCCACCTCGCGCAGCAGCGCGCCCGACTTGGCCATCACCTCCGGGACGCGGAACGATCCGCCGATCTCCACCAGTTCGCCGCGCGAGACCACCACTTCGCCGCCTTCGGCCAGCGTATTCAGCGCCACCAACACCGCCGCGGCGTTGTTGTTGACCACCACCGTGTTCACGTCCGCGCCCAGCAGCGACGCGAACAGCCGCTGCGTGTGCACGTCGCGTTTGCCGCGCTCGCCGGCGGTGACGTCGAACTCCAGGTTCGAGTAACCCGCGGCAGTCTCACGGATGTGTTGCAGCGCCGCCTCCGCCAGCGGCGCCCGGCCCAGGTTGGTGTGCAGGATCACCCCGGTCGCGTTGATGACCGTCCTCAGCGACGGCTGCAGCGACTTGCGCAATTCGCGCTCCACCGCGGCCGCAAGCCCCTCCAGCGCGAGCGCCAAGCCTTTCTCGTCGAGATAGCCGCCGAGGACCTCCGCGCGCAGCGTATCGAGCGCGGCGCGCACCGCCTCGGTCACCGGGACATGGCCTTCCCGCGCCACCAGATCGGAAAAGTGGCGCAGCAACTCGTCGACCGACGGCAGCCGCCGCAAAAGCTCCGCGCGCTGTGCCGTTTGTTGGGAATCCGCAGGCATGTGGCAGATATTGTACTCATTCCCCACGGCCAGGATCTGGACGTTCGTGAGCCTTCGTGAAACCTTCGTGTACTTCGTGTGCACCGGCCCCTCTGGTTCACACCCGTTCGCTTCGCGCAGGGCAGGCTTCGGACACGAACATTCCACGAAGGACACTGAGGCGCTTTCCGCTTGAAACTTGAAACTAGAAACTGGAAACTTCTTCCTTGCCCCTGCCCGAACGAGAGCTGATCGCCCGCATCCGCCGCACCGCGAAAACCCGCGGCGCCGCCGTGCGCCTCGGCATTGGCGACGACTGCGCCATCCTGCGGCCCCCCGCCGGCCACGAAGTGCTGCTCACTACCGACTTCTCGCTCGAGGGCGTTCACTTCCGCCGCGCGTGGCACCCGCCGGAGAGCGTCGGCCACCGCTGCCTCGCCCGCGGACTGAGTGACATCGCCGCCATGGGCGGCCACCCGCTGGCCGCGTTTCTCTCGCTCGCGCTTCCCGCGGACATTCCCCAGCGCTGGCCCGACCGCTTTTTCTCCGGCCTGATGGCGCTCGCGGACGAGTTCTCGCTCACCCTTGCCGGCGGCGACGTGGCCCAGTCGCTCTCGGGCGTCCTCGCCGACATCGTCGTGATCGGCTCCGCGCCCACGGGGAAGGCCGTCTTGCGCTCCGGCGCACGCCCCGCCGACCTGATCTACGTCACCGGCGAACTGGGCGCTTCCGTCGCGGCGCTCGAAGAACTGCGCTCCGGCAAGAAGCTGCCGCCGCGCTCCCGCCCGCGGCACTTCTATCCCCTGCCGCGGATCGAGATTGGCAAAGCGCTGCGCGGCAAGGCGTCCGCCATGATCGACACCAGCGACGGCCTCTCCACCGACCTGGCCCACATCTGCGAGGAGAGCCGCGTCGGCGCCGTGATTTACGCAGACGCGCTTCCGCGCGCGCGCGGCGCATCGCTCGATTTCGCTCTGCACGGCGGCGAGGATTACGAACTGCTCTTCACCGCGCCCGCCGCTCGCCGCATTCCGCCCTTCGTCGCCGGCGTGCGTCTCAACCGCATCGGCGAAATCGTGCGCGGCGGGGGCGTGTCGCTGCTTGATGATCGCGGTCGCCGCATGCCCCTCGCCTCACGCGGTTGGCAACACTTTGATCGAAGCAACTAACCACAGAGGACAAGAGGAACACAGAAAGAGGATCCCTTTCCCTCTGTGTTCCTCTGTGTCCTCTGTGGTTAAGTCGAAATCTCGAACATCGAAACACACTTGTGTCAGCGCCCATCCGCGTTACAGTAGCGGCATGCGTTCCTGTCTTGCCTCCTTTCTTCTTCTCTTGTCGGCCACCTGCCTAGCCCAGGCTCCCGCGGCCGCTGCCGCTCCTACCGAAGACGCGCAGCAGGTCGTCGCCCGCGAGTTCGGCCCCGGCTTCATCGTAGATACCAAGTTTCCGCCCCTGGCGGGCGATCTCGACGGCGACGGCGATCCCGACCTGGTCATCGTCGTGCAGAGCAAGAACCCGCTCGCCAATCAGGACGATTACCACTTCAAGGCCATCGATCCTTACGACTCTTACTTTGGCTGGGGCGATCCCAAGGTCACGGTGCAGTTCAGCGCCACCAACGCCGAGACCACGCGCTACGTCGCCGTGATCCACGCCTGGAGGCAGCCCAAGGCGAAGTTCCTGATCATCAACCTGCCCTTCGACCAGCTATCCGTCGCCCGCCTCAAGCTGAAGAAGAAAACCGTCTGGGCCCTGCACCTCGAAGAACTGGGCGGCCTCACCGCCGACCTCTATTGGACCGGCAAAAAGTACAAGTGGGAGCCCAACGCGTTCGCCGAATGACGCAATTGCAGATTGAACATTGCAGATTTCAGATTGGAAGAGTCGCGGCCAGAAGAATTGAAGACTGAAGATTAGCCGCGTAGCGCGGCCGCCCGAACCACCGCCAATATTCAATTTTCATCATTCAATTCTTCGTTCTTTTTCCGCCTACTCGTAATGCAAGGCCCGCATCGGATCCACCCGGCTGGCCCGGCGCGCCGGCACGTAGCACGCGGCCACCGCCGCCGCGATCAGCACCAGCGCTACCGCCGCGAAGGTCAGCGGATCGGTGCCGCTCACGCCGAAGAGCAGGTTGCGCAGCACTCGGTTGAGTCCCGCCGCGCACGCTAGTCCCACCGCCAGCCCGGCAATCGCGGGCGCAAGCCCCCTGCGCAAAACCATCGCCACGATCTGCCGCGCGTCCGCGCCCAGCGCGATGCGTACTCCAATCTCGTGCGTGCGCTGCGTCACCGCGTAGGAAATCACGCCGAACACGCCCACCGCCGCCAGCGCCAGCGCCAGCGCGGCGAATAGCGTCAGCAGCAGCATGTAGAAGTTCCGCTCCGCGGTGGAGTTGCGCAGCACCTCGTCCAGCGTTCGCGTCTTGTCCAATGTCAGTTCGCTGTCCACTGCCCGCAATTGCTGGTTCACCGCCGCGGCCAGCGCCATCGGATCCTGCTGCCCCTTCACCCGCACCGCCAGCCGCAGCCAGCCAAACGGCCGCTGCGCGAACGGCACATACAGCTCCGGCCGCGGCGCGCGGTCCAGGCTGTCATAGCGCCCATCCTTCACCACGCCGACGATCGTGACCTCTTTTTTCGTAAACCCGTTCGGCATCTTCTTGCCGATGGGATTTTCATTAGGCCACATCGTTTTGACCAGCGATTCGTTCGCAATCCCGACCGGCAGCGCGCTGTCATCGTCGGCCGCGGTGAAGTCGCGCCCGGCGATGATCGGGGCCCGCAGCGCCGCGAAGTACCCGGGCGACACGCTGTGGAAGAACGCGATGATGGACTTGCTGACTCCGCCCGTCTTGTCGTCGGTAAACGTGAGGTTAAACGTCATGCGCGTGCCGCTCATCGGCAGTCCCGTCGCGCCCGACGCCGCCTCGACTCCGGGCAGCTCCTGGATTCTCCCCAGCAGCCGCTGCGCGAACGCCCGCTGCTGCTCCATCTTTGGATACGTGGTCGGCGGCAGCACGATCTCGGCGGTCAGCACGCCGTGCGAATCGAAGCCGGGATCGACAGCGCGGACCTTGGCCATGGTGCGGATCATCAATCCGGCGCCCACCAGCAACACCACCGCCAGCACCACTTCGAAGCCGACGATCGCGCTCTGCAGGCGCGTGCGCGTGCCCGCCAGCGTCGGACCGCCCTCTTTCATCGCCTGGTTGAGTTGCGTCTTGCCCGCGCGCCAGGCGGGCACCGCGCCCAGCAGCACGCCGGTCAGCAGCGCCGCCAGCACCGTGAACGCGATCACCGGCGCGTTGATCGCCACCTCGTGCAGCCGCGGCAAGTCGGCGGGCGCGATCACCAGCAGCGCCTTCAGCGCGAACTGCGCCATCGCCAGGCCCGCCGCCGCTCCCAGCATCGCCAGCAGCACCGCCTCGGCCATCATCCCGCGCGCCAGTCGCCACCGTCCCGCGCCCAGCGCCAGCCGCACCGCCGCCTCGTTTTGCCGCGCGGTCACCCGCGACAGCGCCAGGCTCGCGAGGTTCGCCGCCACGATCAGCAGCACGAATCCCACCGCTCCCGCCAGCATCCACAGCGACGTGCGCACGCTGCGCACCAGCGTATCCTCCAGGCCCGCGGCGACGATCTTCCACTGGATCGGCTTCTGCCGCGACGCAATCACCTCCAGGTCGGCCTGCGCCTCGGCGACCGTCACACCCGGCCGCAATCGTCCGACCGTATCGAGGAAGCGCGCGCCCTGCATCTGCGGATCGCGGCTCACGCCCAGCGGCAGCACCAGGTCCGTCTCCCAGTCAACCGGGAAGTTGAACTCGCGCGGCATCACGCCCACGATGGTGTAGCTCCAGTTGTTCACCTTGATCGTGCGCCCCAGCACGTTGGGATCGGCGCCCAGCCGGCGCTGCCAGAAATTCCACCCGACCAGCGCCACGTGATACGAAGCTTGCGTCTGCGCCTCGGCCGTCGGCGGCTCCTCCTCCGCGGTGATCATGCGGCCCATCAGCGGTTGCATCCCGAGCACGGCCGCCAGGTCGTGAGTCATATCCAACGAGTGAACTCTCTCGACTTCGTTCCCCACCTTAACCAGGCTTTCATCGCGGCTGTACGCGGCGAATCCCTCCAGCGTGTGGTTCTGCTCCTTGTAGGCCCAGTAATCCG
>DASUBK010000081.1:0-6248 GCA_035763305.1 Terriglobales bacterium
GGGCGCGACGCGCGATCACGCGCATGTCTTGATTGCCCTACAACCCGATATGACTGTGGCCAAAGCCGTTCAGACATTGAAAGCGAATTCCTCGCGCTGGATTGCGGAGCACGGCATCGATTTCGCGTGGCAGGAAGGATACGGAGCGTTCAGCGTCAGTCCGGACCGGGTGGATGCGGTGCGGCATTACGTGCTGCACCAGCCGGAGCACCATGCGAAGAGAAGTTATGAGGACGAGTTCACGGCCATGTTGAAAGCGGCGGGCATGGAGTTCAAACAGGAAGAGGTATTCGGCTGATGTGCCGTCCCTGCGGGACTCGAGATTGTTTATGGCAGCGCCCCGGCACTGCCGTGCCGGGCTCTCCTGTTCCGCTCCTGCGGAGCTGGCGTGGAGATGCTACTACGCCTACCGTGCTCCCGCCGTGTTCTCTGCCACCTTGCCCTTGAACACCACCGCGCGCGTTTGTTTGATGGCCTGAATGTTGCTCAGCGGGTCGCCTTCGACGGCCACGAAGCTGCCCTCTTTGCCGGTTTCCAGCGTGCCCAGGCTGTCCATGCCGAGCAGTTCGGCGCTGTGGCGGGTCGCCGCATCCAGCGCCTGCTGCGGCGTCATGCCCATCTCCACCATGGTGATGATCTCGTCCAGCAGCGTGCCCTTGCCCGGCTCGTAGGACTGGTCCGACCCGGCGGCGATGGTCACGCCCGCCGCCAGCGCCTTCTTGTAGCTGGCGAACTGCTTGAAGCCGATTTCTTTGGCCTTGCGCACCACGTACTCGGGCATCTTCATCTTCTCGCCGTTCTTGATGATGTTGTCGGCGATGTAGAGCGTGGGCACTAGGAAGACGTGGTGCTGCTTCATGAAGTTGATGGCGGCATCGTCGAGTTCGGTGCCGTGCTCGATCGAATCCACGCCCGCCTGCAGCGCGACCATGATGGTCGGCAGGTTCTCGTCATGCGCGGCGACCTTGAGGTGCTGCATGTGCGCCTGCTCGACGATCACGCGCAACTCCTCCGGCGACAACTGCTCGGCAGCGGGCGAATCCAGCGGCGACAGCACCCCGCCCGAGGCCAGCACCTTGATCACCTTGGCGCCGTACTTGATCTGCAGGTGCACCGCCTTCTCCGCGTCGGCGGGCGAATTGATGAAGCCGTGCAGAGGCGTGTAGTAACTGTCCAGCGGGAACTGGTACGGCATGGCCAGGAAGTCGCCGTGGCCGGCGGGGATGGAGAGCGCGTGTCCGGCGGGAAGGACGTGCGGCCCGGGAATGAGGCCTTCGTCAATGGCGTTGCCCAGCGCGACGTCGATGAAATCCATACTGCCCAGCACGCGCACCGCGACCACGCCGGAGTTCAGCGCGTAGGCCATGGACTTGGAGGCGCGCAGCGCGGCCAGCGGCGGCGACGGCTGGGTGCCGATCTCGCGCCCGCCGGTCCAGAGGTGAATGTGCGCGTCAATCAGGCCGGGAAGAATGGTGTCGCGCGACAGGTCGAGGGTCTGCGCGCCGGCGGGAGCGGTTACGTCGGTTCCCATCGCCGTGATCTTGCCGTCGGTAATGACCAGGCCGGCGTTGCTGAGGGGCGGCTTCTCCGCGTCATAGACCAGGCGGCCGCACTTGACGAACAGGACGTTGCGCGCGGGCGGGTTCTGCGCCGCGGCGCACACGCACGCCAGCAGAAGGAACAGGATGCGTTTCATGGATTCTCCCCGGATGCGGGAGAGTATGGAGGCAGCGCGGAAAAGTCAAATTTGGTGTTTAATTCTTCTTCTTTTCCTGGAACGAAGCCACCGCCGCGGCTTCGTCTTCGAAGATATCGAACAGCGTATTCAGCTTGGTGATCTGCAGCAGGTCGTGGATATTGGCTTTCAGGTGCAGCAGCTTCACCCGGGCGCCGTGCTCGCGCGCGTAGGTATAGGAATTCACCAGGGTAGCGATTCCGGAGCTGTCGAGGAAGTCCACCTGCGCGAGGTTGAGCAGGATCGCGCTCCGGCCCTTGGCGATGAGGTCGCGGATGGAGTGGCGCACCAATTCGGTGCCGTCGCCCAGGGTGATGGTCCCACTGAAGTCCAGGATGCTGACACCCTTCGTTTCGCGGAGGCTGCAGGCTGCGGTCGTGATCATGACTACTCCCACTCCATGCTGCCAGTTTGGGGGCGCGGAAGCTGTGAGGCAGGACACGTCGGAGTGTGGTCTGTGACCAAAAGGAAACGTGCGGGAACACAGTTCCGGCGCGGGAATAGGCCGGCCGGGGTCGACCGGAGTCCAGCATAGTGCGAGTGTGGCGCGGGCGGGCGAGGTCGACCGGCCTCCATCTCCAAGACTCGTTTAGCCTTCGCGCAGGACGTTCATGGGATCGGTGCGGGCGGCGCGCAGCGCGGGCAGCAGGGCTGCACAAGCCGCCACCGCGAGCAGCAGCAGAGCTACCCCGGCGAAGGTTCCCGGGTCGAAGGCCGAGATGCCGAAGAGCATCCCCGCCAGCACCTGGCGCGAGGCAGCCGCGATCGCCAGCCCGCACGCGCAGCCGATTCCGCAGACCCGCAGCGCCTGCGAGAGGAAGCGCAGCACGATTTGCGGGCGGTGCGCGCCCAGGGCAAGGCGCAGTCCGACCTCGCGGCGGCGAACGCTCACCACGTAGCTCAGGGTTCCGTACAGGCCGACACAGGCGAGGGCCGCGGCGGTGAGCGCGAACAGCGCCAGCAGCAGCGTGCGCAGCCTGTTCTCGGCAAAGGCGTCGCTGAGCATCTCCTCGAGCGGCGCGATGTTGTAGACGGAGCGGCTGGGCTCGGCCTGGTGGATGGCGCGGCGCAGCGTCTCGGCCAGCGCGCGCGGATCGCCGGCGGTGCGCACCAGGAAGTAGGGCGACGGCGTGGGATTGCTCATGCACCAGTACACCGTGGGCATGGGCGCGGTGTTGATGCCCTGCTCGCGGGCGTCGGCGGCAATGCCGGCGATCTGGCCGGAGATGTTGAAGCCGATGGCATTCGAAGCGACTTGCAGATGATGGCCGAGAGCCGGAGCGCCGCCGAAGTAGCGATCTACGAAGCTGCGGTTGACGATCAGGTCGCGCGTGTCGTCGGTGCGGTCGTGACAGGTGTCGCCGGCCAGCAGCGGAATGCGCATCACCGCGAAGTAGCCGGCGGAGACGAAGCGGGAGTCGGTGAAGATCTTGCGATGGGGATCGGCTTCGCCGTCCAGCAGCTTCAACTCGGTGGGAAACTGCTGCGGGATTCCCGGCAGGGCGCTGGCGGTGGCCGCGGCTTCCACGCCGGGCACGGCGCGCAGGGTGTCGGTCAGGCGACTGATGCGCTGCTTGACCGCGTTCATGTCCACGCTCTCGCCCCAGCTGGCGCTGACGCGCAGGGTCAGCACGTGATGGACGTCGAAACCGGGCGAGACACGGGCCAACTCCTGGAAGCTGCGCAGCAGGAGGCCGGCGCCGACCAGCAAAACCACGGCCAGCGCGATCTGGATGCCCACCAGCGTCCACTGCAGCGGATTGCGGCCGGATACCTGGGTGCGGCCGCTGCGGGCGAGGGCGCCGGCGAGTCCGCCGCGGGTGGCGCGCCATGCGGGCAGCGCGCCGCAAATCAGGGTGGCGATCGCCGCGCACAGGAAAGCGTATAAGGCGATTCGCCAGTCGATGACGATCTCGCCGGCGCGGGGAAGATCGCGGGCCATGGAGCGGAACACCCCGATGGCGGCGGAGGCGACAGCCAGCGCGAGCAGCGCACCCGCCGCAGCCAGGACCAAAGCTTCTGTCAGCAACTGGACGGCAACTGCGCCACGTGAAGCGCCGAGGGAGAAGCGGATGGAGGTCTCCTGCTCACGATCGGTGGCGCGGGCCAGCAGCAGCGCGGCGACGTTGGTGCAGGCAATCAGCAGCAGCAGCGTGACCGAGGCGAAGAGCATCCACAGCGACCGGCGCGAGCCCGCGACCGTGGTCTCCTTCAGCGACTGGATGTCCACCAGCAGCGAGCCGTCGGTCTTGGGGAACTGGGCGCCGAGACGGCCCTGGACGAGCGCGAGGTCGGCGCGGGCCTGCTCGAGAGTGACGCCGTCCTTCAAGCGGCCGACGGACGTGTACCACGTATTTTGCCGGCTTTGCGCGTAGGGAGCATCCGCGGGCACAGGTTCCCAGAAGTCAACGCTGCGGTCGGGAAAGAACGACGCCGGCATGACGCCCACGATGGTGGCAAACGATTGGCTGCTTTGAACGCCGAAGTGCAGTTGCTTGCCGATCACCGCCGGATCGGCGTGGAAGCGTTGCCGCCAGAGATGGTCGCTGATCAGAACCGCATTGGGGCCGCCGAACTTCTCTTCCTCGGGAGTGAAGTCGCGGCCTGCGAGGGGCGACACTCCCCACACCTGCAGGAAGCGCGGCGCCACCCAGGCGCGAGTCATCTTCTCCGGCAGCGGCCCGGAGGTTTCCGAAACGTCCTCGGTATACCAGCCGGTGATCGCCTGGAAGGTGGAGTTCATGCGATTCCAGTCCTCCAGGCGCACGGGCGCGATGAACGGCGGCAGGTTCTTGCTGTCTTTTTCGCGCTGCTGCACCCGCACCAGTTCGCCGGCTTGAGGATACGGCAAGGGACGCAGCAGAACCGCGTCCACGGCGGAGAACACGGCGGTGTTGGCGCCGATGCCGAGCGCGAGGGTGAGGATTACGGCGGCGGAGAACATCGGCGCCTTGCGGACCAGGCGCAGAGCGTAGCGCAGGTTGGCAGCGAGGGTTTCCATCACCGAGGCCGACTCGTCTCCTACCCCATAAGACGAGTATTCCCCTATACGGTCAGCAACCTGCGCCGTCAATGGAAAAGCTCAGGGACGAACCGCCGGTGTAGCGCCGGCTTGCAGCCCGCGGGCCCGCTATTTGATATGCAGGTTGATGTAGGCGACCTTGCGGCTGTCGAAGGAGCTGAGGGTCTTGGTGTCGCTGCGCTTGCCGTTCTGCTCGGCGTAGACCTCGTAATCCACGTTGGGTGAAAGCGAGCTGAAGCGGTAGGCGCCGGCCTTATCGGCGATAAAGGTCTTCACCGCCAGGGTGCGGGTGTTCTTGAGGTACACGACGGCTTCGCTCGCCGGTTGGTCGCCCGCAGTGACGGTGCCCTGCAGGGTGCGCAGCTGCGGCGGTTCGTCGGCGACGCCGGGGTCCCCAGCGCGGGCTGCGACGCGCTGCGGTGGGAGGGTGTCCCAAGAAGGCGTGTTGCTGACCTGGGCCAGCGCCGCGACCGAGCACAACGCTAGGGTCAGGATCAGAATGAGCTTGCGCATGGGACCTCCTGGAATTGCCGTTTTCCTGGTGCCGACTGCCGATTGAAACCAGTATCGCATTGTCCCTCGTCCTAAGGGTATAAACCCCGCAGGAGAGGCCCTGGTGCGCGGAATAGTGACTTTGTTTTGTATGGCTTACGGGGACTATTTCCTGGGCATCTGGGCCGCGGTGAGGCGCAGGCTGATGTCCACGCGCTCATCGTAGGTGATCTGCACCGTGGTTTGCGGAGGCTGCTCGCCCTTGGCGTGCTTGATGTTGGCCCAGACCAGGTACTCGGCCTTGCCGGCGGGGACGCGCTGGGCGAATTCCCCGGAATGGTCGGAGACCTGGTTCCAGACCGGCTTCTTGCGCTCCGCGGGGCGGATCTTGATGGGGACCCCGGCCACCGGGCGGTTGTCGGGTCCCCAGACCGTACCGTAGATGAGAGCGTATTCTTTACCGGGCTGCTGTGCGGGGGCGAGCGGCACAGACAGGGCGAAGAACAGGACCGAAGCGAGCACGACGCCGAGGCGGCGGAAGGGATGATCAGTAATCACCGTCTTCGTCTTCCTTCTCCTCTTTGTCGTCCTCGTCCTCGTCTTCGTCTTCGGCGATGCGGTTCAACTCCAGCGGATTGGTGGTGACCACCTCGAAGTCGGTGCCGCATTCGGGGCAGGAGACGATTTCCCCTTCGTCGACCTCGTCCTGATCTACGTCGAGATCGGCTTCGCATTCGGGACAACTGACCATGGAATAACATCCTCCGTACAGCGCCGGCGACAGGGCGCTGCTAATATTTAGAAGTTTCTCGCGGCACCGTCAAAAGGAAAATATACCGTACAGAAGGCGACATGAAACCAATGCGCACCATGCTTCTCGTGGGTGTTGTTCTGATGACGAACGCGGTACTGGCCGTTGCTCAGGCGGAGGCGCCAAAAGCAGCCACCCGCAAAGCGCCGAAAGCGGAAGCGGCAACACCGATTAAGGTGGCGCCAGTA